>CAWUWQ010000423.1:0-3548 GCA_963926065.1 uncultured Algoriphagus sp. | reverse complement strand
TTCTGGCTACGCAATTCGGGATTTCAATGATGTGAGTTTATTGAATTCGAAGGAAGTGACCAGCATCGCAATGCAAAAAGCGCAGGCCTCGGTAAATGCACAAGCGATCGAGCCTGGAAAATATACCGTGATTCTGGAGCCTACAGCTGCAGGAGATTTATTGGGGTTATTGACTCGAAGCTTAGATGCACGAAGTGCAGACGAGGGGAGAAGCTTTCTGAGCAAAAAGGGCGGAGGAACTCGAGTTGGAGAAAAATTCTTCGATGAGCGGGTGAATATCTTCTCCGATCCGGACCATCCACAGATTCCCGGTGCACCTTGGGACAATGAGGGCTTTCCTCAGAAACCAGTGAATTGGATCGAAAATGGTGTAGTGAAAAATATGTTTTATTCCCGCTATTGGGCAGAAAAGCAAGGTGTCCAGCCTACTGGGAGGCCAAGTGGGGTAATTATGGAAGGTGGCGATCAATCGCTTGCCGATCTGATCAAAAGTACCGAGCGTGGGGTTTTGGTTACCCGTTTCTGGTATATCCGAGGCGTAGATCCTCAGACTTTGCTCTTTACGGGACTGACTCGTGATGGTACTTTCTACATTGAAAATGGTCAAATCAAATTCCCGGTCAAGAATTTCCGATTCAACGAAAGCCCGATCATTATGCTGAATAATATTGAAGCACTTGGTCGTCAGCAGCGTGTAGGAGGAAATATGATTCCTGCGATGAAGATTCGAGACTTTACGTTTACGAGTTTGTCGGACGCTGTTTAGAATGGAGTTGTCAGTTATCAGTTGTCAGTTCGAAGTAAGCAGCTGTTGAATGTCTTTTGGAATTATTCAGTTTGCTGTTTTCACTGATGAGAGAATTTTATTTCTAAACAAATTAGGAATGCAAGACCTCGACTGGAAACGCGTCAAAAACCGACAACCGATAACTGACAAACTGATATGAACTTCTTCTTTACAAGATTAAAATACAATTCAGGAAACTGGGATACGGATCAGCGGATGCCTTCAAATTTGCTGAATTCGCTGGTGGAGTATACCACGATTCCGGTGGATCAGCAGGAGAAAGTGGTGGAGCTCGGCAGTGCGGAGATCTTCAAAAGTCCTTTTTGCTACCTCAGCGGGCATAAGCTCGTCGAGTTTTCCGCTGAGGAGCGAAAGAACTTTAAGACTTACGTGGAGAATGGCGGCTTTGTCTTTGCCGATGATTGCAATCATGATATTGACGGGCTTTTTGCCAAAAGTTTCGAAGCTGAAATGGCCAAGACTTTTGGTAGCAATGCCCTTCAAAAAATTCCAAATAACCATCTCATTTATTCTACCTTCTTTGAATTTGAAGATGGGCCACCAGCCACTTCCTTCGAACTCAACGGTTGGGGCGATGATCTGATTCACGATTACCTCAAAGCTATCGTGATCAATGGTCGAATCGGAGTGCTTTACAGCAATAAAGACTACGGTTGCGAATGGGATTACGATTTCAGAAACAAGCGCTTTCTAAAAGAAGACAACACCAAATTCGGCGTCAATATCGTCGTTTACGCCTTAACTTATTGATTTTGGAAACAGTAGAATTAGCCAATTATAAACTTCTCGTTGCAAAAATCCCCGATCTCAAGCGAGAAATCGCCAAGACCATCGTAGGGCAGGAGGAAGTGATAGAGGAGATTATTATCACACTTTTAGCGGGCGGACATTGCTTGTTGGAAGGTGTTCCAGGTCTTGCAAAGACGCTGATGGTGAAGTCCATTTCGGAAGTAATGGACTTGAATTTTAAGCGAATCCAGTTTACCCCCGACTTGATGCCGGGAGATATTTTAGGGACGGAGATTTTGGAAGAGGATCATGAAACTGGGAAAAAGTTTTTCCAATTCAACCGTGGACCGATCTTCGCTAATCTGGTTTTGGCAGATGAGATCAACCGGACTCCACCGAAAACACAAGCGGCCCTGCTGGAAGCCATGCAGGAAAAAGTCGTCACTTATGGCGGTCAGCATCATGCTTTGCCCGATCCTTTTTTGATTATTGCTACGCAAAACCCCATCGAGCAGGCTGGTACTTATCCGCTTCCTGAGGCGCAGTTAGACCGTTTCCTTCTCTATATTAAATTAGGCTATCCTTCGGAAAAAGAAGAATTAGAAGTATTGGAGCGGACGACCGGAACTTACCGAGCTGTTACAGAACAGATTTTTACAGGATTAGATATTAAAAAACTACAGCAGCTCACTCGAGAGGTGCATATTGATTCTGCTTTACTGGCTCAAATCAATTCGCTGATTCGATCCACTCGACCTGCGGAAAGCAAAGTGGAAGCAGTCAAAACTTATGTGGAGTGGGGAGCTGGTACGCGAGCCGGACAGGCTTTGATCCTTTGTGCCAAAGCTCGGGCTCTGGTCAAAGGTCGGTACTCGGTGATCCCCGAGGACATTCAGCTTTTGGCTTACCCTGTGCTTCGACATCGACTTTCCCTGCATTTTCGTGCAGAGGCTGAGCAGATTGAGCCAGACCTGATTATTTCCAAAATCCTGGAAGCGCATTCGATCCATGAAAGCAAGTAATCTCGAAATCATCCGACTCAACAACCTGAAACTGGGGGCCAAAATCATCTCTGAGCAGCTGAAACATGGCCTTCATTTGGGAAAAAAGACTGGTGTCGGATTGGAGTTTGAGCAGTACCGATACTACGAACCGGGTGATGATCCCAAGCGGATCGACTGGAAATATTTTTCCAGATCGGGAAAGCACATGATTAAAGAATCCCAGACTGAAAGTCACCTAAATATTCGCATGCTTCTCGATCTTTCAGGTTCGATGAACTATGCCGAAAATGGCTTCAAGCGGCTGGATTATGCTAAAAATCTGATTGCCTCGCTGGCCTATATGGCAAATCAGCAAGGTGATGCACTTTCTTTTTTTACGTTTCAAGATGGAAAAGTGAGCCAAAAAGTAGCTCCTTCACCCAAAGCTTTTCAGCGAATTATCTACCAATTGGAGCAGGATCAAGCTTCCGGATCTTGGCCGATTAGTAAGCAGGATTTTCCTGAATTGAAATCAAAGCAAAAGGAGTTGATCATTTTCGTTTCGGACTTTCTCCAAAAAGAATCTGAGTGGATCGAGATCGTGGAGCAGATGCGTCATCCAAAAAAAGAGATTGTGCTTTTTCAGATTTTAGGTGATCAGGAGTTGAGTTTTGATCAGAAAGGAAATTTCAAATTTGAAGATTTAGAAGGCAATCGAAGTATTGATTTGGATGGAGAAACAGTCCGAAAAACCTACAATGAAGCGATCAGAAGCTATTTGACTAATTTGAAGAAAGCTTTTAATTTGCCACAGGTTCATTATTATCAAGTGAAAATGTCAGAATCTATCGCTGAAGTTATCACGAGATTTTTAGCTGACCGTCAACTCTGATGTCTTTCCTGAATTCCATAGCGCTTTGGGGATTGTTGGCGATCAGTATTCCGATTTTGATCCATCTTTGGAATGGGAAGCGAGGCAAAACCATTGCTTGGGCTGCGATGGATTTCTTAACTGATGCCGAAAATCG
>CAWUWQ010000422.1:0-2988 GCA_963926065.1 uncultured Algoriphagus sp. | reverse complement strand
TCCGGAAATCAGAAGTGGCTTAAGTTGTTTATTGACAGCTGTTCGTTCCAAAGCGATCATTCCCAAAACAGGAATTGCGAAAAGTGTCATTCCTAAAGCCATAGAAACTGCTCGGAACTTATTATATCCAGGAAGGATATCGAATAGCAGGTAATTGAACCCACTAAAATTCTTACCCCAAGAAAGTAAAATCGAGAAGATGATGATCGTACCGAAAGTGATCAGGCTTTCTTTTGGCGCAGCCCAAATCCCCAAAATTGCAAGGAAAACAAGAATTGCACCTCCATAAATTGGTCCTCCTGTAAAAGGCTGATCTCCCCAATAGGTTGGAGCGCCTTGCAAAAATCCATTGATCTGCTGCGCATCGACTCCATTTGCCCGAAGGGCTTGTTCAGAGGCTGAGTTTTTCCCCAATGGAGTTTGGCTTCCGCCCCCATAGAAATTAGGGACTAATAGAGTTAACGTTTCCAGTTTCCCGTTAGACCAAGCGAAAGCATAGTCCTTGTCTAATCCAGCTCCGGCACTTTCTAAGGTAGCTTCCCCTCTCGTCGAATAAGGACTGTATTCCAAAGCGGTGGCTAAGCGGCCGATATTTCCTCCAACTGCCAATCCTGCTCCCAACACTAAAAATCCTAAGGTCTTGAGAACGGGAGACAAGCCGTCTTTTTTCCAGTCAAAAATCACCTGAACCAATACATAAATCACCGAAATGAGCAAGGTGTAATAGGTGATCTGAAGGTGATTAAATTTCAATTGGAGCAATAATCCAAGCGCTAGTAGCGCTGCCCCGAGAATTCGTTTTCGATCAAAAGCCAAGTGAATACCTGTTAGAATCAAAGGAATCAGACAAACTGCCCAGATTTTCGCATTATGCCCTGCCTCCAGACTCAGGAGGTTATAGGTATTGAAAGAGAAAGCCACAGCGCCAATAATGGCAAAGACCGGGCGCACTCGAAACGTCAACAGCAATACGTACATCGCCAACATTCCCAGAAATAACCCATTGACCGGGTGGGGTAAACCCAAGGTCAGTACCGATACTACCGCATTGGTAATATCTCCGGGAAAGTCCATACTGATGAAATAGGCGGGCATTCCGCCAAACATGCTATTGGTCCAAAGTGCTTCTTCTCCGGTTTCTTCTCGGAAATCCATCGCCTCTTTGGCGGAGCCTTCCCATTGGAGAATGTCACCTTGGAAGATCACCTGATCTTGAAAAACTACCGGTGAAAAGTAAAGGGCTACGATCGCATAGAAAATAGCGACGCCGAGCAAGTGGGGGAGGATGTCTTTTTTGAAATCTAGCTTCATGAAAAAAGAAATTCGGGGAGGATTAGAGATATCGCCGCAAATTAGGAATTTATAGCCAAACGAAATCGAGCATAACTCAAAAGTCACACAGTGGATGATCATATTCTGCGAGATTCCATATGGCCAATAAAAATCAAATCATAAACTTATGAAATAGAGCATGACTAAAAAGTCACCCAGTGGGATGATTATTAAATGCGAGATATCATATGACCTTTAGAAAACAATTTTAATCATATGAAATCGAGCATGACCCAAAGCGACACACAGAGGTATGATTATAATGTTTGCGAAGATTCCATGTGGCCAATACAAATCAAATTATAAACTTATCAAAGAATCAAAAAAGTGTGGAATGAGCTTGGAATAGATGGAATAGCGCTTTCGATCTGGACTGAAAATTAGTACTTTTGCCACAAATAGCTGGGAAATCAAATGTTTGATAATTTAAGTTTAAAACTCGACCGCGCCCTTAAAACACTAAAGGGAACGGGTAAAATCACCGAAATCAACGTTGCAAGCACGGTAAAGGAAATCAGAAGAGCCTTGATCGATGCCGATGTGAACTATAAAGTAGCTAAAGAAGTCACGGATACCATCCGTACAGAAGCACTCGGTAGAGATGTTTTGATCTCTGTTTCTCCGGGACAATTGCTTACAAAGATCACTCAGGAAGAGCTGACCAAACTCATGGGTGGGTCCAAAGTTGATATCAAACTCAGTGGCGATCCTGCGGTAGTTTTGATTGCAGGTTTACAAGGTTCGGGTAAGACTACTTTTGTGGGAAAGCTCGGAAGCTACTTGAAAAAACAAGGCCGTCAAGTGTTATTGGTTGCCTGTGATATCTACCGTCCTGCGGCCATTGATCAGTTGAAAGTACTTGGAGAGCAGGTAGGAGTAGAGGTCTATGCCGAGCCTGAAAATAAAAATGCTTTGCAGATCGCTAACAATGCGATTGCCTATGCCAAGAAAACCGGTAAGAAAATAGTAATCGTCGATACTGCGGGTCGTTTGGCCGTGGATGATCAGATGATGAAAGAGATTGAGGAGCTGAAAAAAGCTTTGAATCCATCAGAGACACTTTTTGTAGTGGATTCGATGACTGGTCAGGATGCGGTGAATACAGCTAAGACCTTCGACGAGCGCTTGAATTTTGATGGAGTGGTATTGACCAAATTGGATGGGGATACCCGAGGTGGAGCAGCGATTTCTATCCGCCACGTCGTGAATAAGCCGATCAAATTCATCTCTACCGGGGAGAAAATGGAGAATCTGGATATTTTCCATCCAGACCGAATGGCCCAACGGATTCTCGGAATGGGTGATGTGATCTCCCTCGTGGAGCGTGCACAGCAATCCTTTGATGAGGACGAGGCCAAGCGAATTAATTCTAAAATCCGGACCAATAATTTCAATTTTGATGATTTCCTTTCCCAGCTCGAGCAGGTGAAAAAGATGGGAAATATCAAAGATTTGATGGGTATGATCCCGGGAATGGGCAAAGCCATGAAAGGGATGGATATCGACGACGATTCTTTCAAGCCAATTGAGGCGATTATCAAAAGTATGACGCCAAAAGAGCGATCTAATCCTGATCTCATCGATGGAAGTAGAAGAAAGCGCTTAGCATCTGGTTCCGGTAGAACTATTGTGGAGGTAAATAATCTGATGAAGCAG
>CAWUWQ010000421.1:0-2682 GCA_963926065.1 uncultured Algoriphagus sp. | reverse complement strand
TCACCTTGGCTTAGTCGGACACATTTACCTCCGATGAGGTCTATAGCGGGAATGATATACATTTTTTAAGTAGTTAGAATCAAGATTATAGAATCAAGATTTCTAGAATTTAAGATTAAAGTTGGGGCAAATCCCCCTTTCAATGGGGATAAGGAGAATTTATTTAATATTTAGGAAATTGGACAATAACTTCTCCCCGACCAAACCGCTTTTTTCCGGGTGTGCCTGAATGGCATAGTAATTATCCCGGTGAAGCATGGCTGAGAAATCATGAATATAATGAGTGCTGGCGATGGTTTCTGGTCCCAATTCCGCATAAAAGCTATGCACGTAATAGACAAATGGATTAGCTTGGAGATCTTTCAAAAGTGGATTAGCAGTGAAGTTTTCGAGTTCATTCCAACCCACATGTGGCACCTTAAATTCCTGTGAATTTTCAGGCACAAACTTCTTCACTTTCACGGGAAAAACTCCCAGGCAATCGGTATCATTTTCCTCCGAATGAGCACAAAGCAACTGTAAACCCAAACACACACCGAAAAAGGGCTGCTTCAGCTCCTTAATCAGCATATCGAGGTTTCGAGCTTTCAGATACTTCATCGCTGTACTTGCTTCGCCTTGTCCAGGAAAAATCACCTTATCTGCCGCCCGGATTTTCTCGGGATCATCAGTCAGTTCTGCGTTTGCACCTAGGCGCTCTAGCGCATAAAGCACAGATTGCACATTTCCCGAGTTGTATTTAATTACCGCTACTTTCATTTTATCGATACCAAAGATGCAATAATGAAGTTTGGAACCCCAACCCACTAACATGACCTCTGGACAATTTTATTTGTGATACTTACTTAAAAACTTCCTACCTCCCACACTCTGCTTTCTAAGCTCCTACTTCCCAACTTCCAACGTTCGACTCAACAGCATCTCTTCCAGCACGGATTCAATTTCCGGAAGAGATCCGAAAAGCTGCTCTAAACTATCGATAATAAAGTAACGATCTTGAAATTTATCCTTCCAATAGCCCTGGCTCATGATCGTACGGACATCATAAGGAATATGAAGTGGTTCATCAGAAAGACTAAACTTAGTCTCTCCAGCTGAGCTCAAAATTCCAGCGCCATATATTTTCAATTCACCCTCTTCACGAATCAATCCAAACTCAATCGTAAACCAATAAATTCTGGATAGAATATTTATTGCGAAAGGATCTTCAATATGCTTAAGCGCAATGCCAGAAATCTTTTCTAAGAATCCTGTGTAATGTGGGTTTGTCAGCAAAGGCATGTGAGCAAAGGCATCATGAAACATATCCGGCTCTTCGAGGTAATCCAATTGCTCCATTTTACGCATCCAAGTAGAAGAAGGGAAACGCTTGTTATTTAACAGTCCAAAGAACAAATCATCATCAATTAAACCCGGTACTACAAAAACTTCCCAACCAGTCGTTTCAGCTAGTATTTTGTTCAATTTCTCAAAGTTGGCGATCTCTTCTGCATTGAACTTCACGATATCTACCCCTTCCAAATAGGCTTTGCAGGCTGCTTTGGGGAGGTTCGGCATCTGCCGTTCAAAGAGAATCTTCCAAACTTTGAAATCTTCAGGGGTATAGGCAGCGTAGTCCTGCCTTAGGTCCTGCAATCTGGGGTCAGAAAATACCCAGTCTTTTGGTTTACTATTCATTTCTAATTGGGTTTATATCTATCTAAGTCTTCGAAGCTTGATTTGTTCGTCATTGCTTAGCTTCACTCGCAATGACGTTAACCAAAAAGACCTACTCCAAATAGGAATAGGTCTTGTTAATTTCAGCCAAAAAGCCACAATCATCCCTATTCCTTCATTGAAGACGGTAGTTGGAATGATGAATGAAAGTTCTTGGAGTTGGATTCATGGATCTAAAGTAAGCATGTTAAGGATCACCAACAATAGTATTTTTACAGAAGGTCGAAATTTTTACGCATTGCAAAGCTTTGTCTGATCCAAGAAGCCAATCTAGCGCTTTGAGCAAAGTCCAACGTTTGCTGTCCGTCGGAATAGGCTTTCTCCGGAATCTCATGGGATTCATAGATAATTCCATCTGCTCCTGCCATTACTCCGGCAAGCGCCATCTGAGGCACATATTCCCGGATACCGATTCCATGTGAAGGATCGACAATCACCGGTAAATGAGATTTTGCTTTCAAAATTGGAATAGCATTGAGATCTAAGGTATTTCTTGAAGCTTTTTCGTAGGTTCTGATTCCCCGCTCGCAAAGAATCAGTTTCTCATTTCCTCCGGAAAAGACATACTCGGCAGATTGCAGCAATTCCTCAATTGTTCCGGAGATTCCCCGTTTGATCATGACCGCCTTATCTACTTTTCCCAATTCATCCAAGAGGTTGAAGTTCTGCGAGTTCCGCGCTCCTACCTGATAAACATCCACATAAGGATACATCTCTTCGATTTGAGAAGTCTGCATCACCTCAGTTACGATCTTGATCCCGGCAGCAGAAGCGATATCATACCAGAGTTTCAGGCCTTCCAAACCCAAGCCTCGGAAAGCGTAAGGTGAACTTCGAGGTTTAAACACGCCACCACGCATCATTTTGATATCGTTGTCTATGCAGTGCTGAACTACTTTTCGGATTTGTTCTTCAGACTCGATGGAGCAAGGCCCGGTAATGATGGCCATTTCTCCGTCTTTGATA
>CAWUWQ010000420.1:0-4447 GCA_963926065.1 uncultured Algoriphagus sp. | reverse complement strand
TTGAATTCGGGTAAAGCTTGAACAGCACTTACATCTACCTTCAAACCATCTGCTCTTGTACGAAATAACTTGGTGTATGGAGAGCCGTCTGCGGCATACAATCCAGATGCTTGACGCCCAGACGTAAAGTAAATAAAGTCTTCTGAGATCACAGGAGCATAGTCCGCACCGGCAGTATTGAGATCTTTATAATTGACTAGCTCATGCATTGGCCAGTAATCTTCGATGCCCTGAGCCAATTTGATCGCTTCAAGCTGTCGCTGAGTTTCTGCCAAAAATCGATCTTCTTGAGTATATTCTTTTGCTGCTTCAAAGGCAGCTTTGGCCTCTTCATTTTTACCATTTGCCTTGAGGCTCAATCCAAGGCGATAATAACTCTCAAAAGAGGGATCAGTTTCTACTAGTTTTTGGTAATAAGGGGTGGCCTCTTCGATTCGGTTGGAGAGGCGGTAGCTCTCGGCTATGGTCTGATTAGCTTCCTTATTTTCAGGATCATCTTCCAAAATCTGCGAGAATGTCGAAATCGCGTATTGGTATTGACCCGAAAGGTATTGCTCATTTCCTTTTTCTTGCAGGCTCTTGCAAGAACTGACTCCGATAAGGAATAAAAGACTAATCCATAAAAAATGTTTTTTCATCTGATTATAATTTGATTTTCAAAAGTCATATGGAATCTCGCATGGTTGAAAATCATCTAGCTGCCTATTGATTGCGTTATGCGCGATTTCATCTGAAGCGCTATGGTTGATCTATCCTGAATATTACTAATTAATTTGGAAAGTATTTGTTTAACCAACTTTCATTCGCTGAAATCCATACATTTTCCAAGTCTTTCTTGATTTTTACCATAGGGTTGAGCACTAATGTTTCCCGTTCAATTTCACCCGATAAAACTTTGGACTTAATCCCCAATGAAGGATATACAGTTACCTGTCCTTCACTTTTCTTGAAGCTTACTTTTCCTTGATCCGTAAGGTTGATATTTAAGGTGTTTTCTAGCTTGTGCAAAGTCCTTACGGAGCCGTCAATTGAACATCCGCTGGCACCAAGGCTACTTTCATCCACTCCCAATACAATAAATTGTTCTTCCAAAATTTGGAATGAGGTAGGCATCAAGTTACCATGTGTGTTCCAGCCTTCACAAAACTGCTTCAAACTAGTACTGATGAGTTCCTTTTCCCCCGAGGAGAAAGCTCGTTCTGCTTGATAAACCCAGATTCTGGAATGTGTTGGTAATTGATCAAATGGTATATACATCTACTTAATAATTTTAGGTAAAGAAAAACCCTTTCTACCTAACGGCAAAAAGGGTCAAATTGATTCAATTCGTTTAGATCAAATCCCCATGTCTTTTGCAATCATTTCTGCTAGGTCATAAACTTTTACATTTGCTTCACGCTCTTTATTTTTTACGCCATCGGTCATCATGGTGAGGCAAAATGGGCAACCTACCGCAATCATACTCGCTCCTGTTGCCAAGGCTTCTTCAGTACGCTCGATATTAATTTCTTTTTTTCCGGGCTCTGCTTCTTTGAACATTTGGGCTCCACCAGCCCCACAGCAAAGGCCTTTGGTTTTGCAACGCTTCATTTCTACCAATTCCGCATCAAGCGCTTTGATCACATCACGAGGAGCCTCGTAGACATTGTTTGCTCTACCGAGGTAGCAAGAATCGTGGAAAGTGATCTTTTTGCCTTTAAATTCTCCTCCACCTTTTAAGGCAACCTTTCCTTCATTGATAAGTTGTTGAAGGAACTGGGAATGATGAATTACCTCGTAGTTTCCACCCAATGCCGGATATTCATTTTTGATTGTATTGAAGCAATGAGGACATGCCGTCACTACTTTTTTGATTTCGTAGCCATTCATTACTTGGATATTGGCAACGGCTTGCATTTGGAATAAAAACTCGTTCCCGGCGCGTCTGGCTGGATCGCCTGTACAAGCTTCTTCTGGACCGAGAACAGCGAAGCTGACACCCACTTTATTTAAAATTTTCACGAAAGCCTGAGTTACGGCTTTGTATCGCTCATCGAAAGAACCCGCACAGCCTACCCAAAATAGGACTTCAGGAGTTTCACCTTTTCCGGCCATTTCGGCCATGGTTGGCACTTTGTAATTTTCTGACATAGTTAATTTACGATATGGGAATTACGATTTACGAGATCTTTTAACGCTTGAAATCCACATAAATCTTCCTTACTTTTTCTCCTTTTGAACTTTACTTTTTATTCTCAATTTTCTTTTAAATGACAACCGACAACCGACAACCGATTACATCTCCTCTTCCTTCACTTTCTCAGCCCAGTTGAATCGATCAGAGGGGCTGAATTTCCAAGGAGAGAAACTGGTTTCCATATTTTGGAACATGGCATTCCATTGAGCAGGAGTGCCGGACTCTTCCATTGCTACGTAGCGACGCATTTGGAGGATGATTGAAAGCGGATCAATATTAATAGGACAAGCTTCCACACAAGCATTGCAGCTAGTACAAGCATTCAATTCCTCTTTGGTAATGTAATCTCCCAGAAGCGACTTCCCGTCTTCCAATCCAGGTCCGCCAGCATCTATACTTTTCCCTACCTCTTCAGCGCGATCTCTGACATCCATCATGATTTTTCGAGGAGAAAGTTTTTTCCCTGTCAGATTTGCAGGACATTCTGAAGTGCATCTCCCACATTCTGTGCAGGAATAGGCATTCATCACATTGATCCAGGACAGGTCATTGACATCTTTTGCTCCAAATCTACCAATCTCAGCAGGTGGGTTGGCTGGAGTTTCTGTAGGAATACCCAGCATCATATTCACTTCATTGGTGACTTCCGGCATGTTGACCATTTCACCCTTTGGTTTAAGATTAGAATACCAAGTATTAGGGAAAGCTAAGAAAATATGCAGATGCTTAGAATACGTCACATAGACTGCGAAAGCTAATATGCCTATAATATGAAACCACCAAGCGAATCGTTCAATAAAATGTAAGGCTTCTACAGACATCCCTTCAAATATGGGACGAATCAATCCGCTGAAGAAAAGTGGGCCTAAAGCTAAATAATGATCAGCACCTCTTTGAGCTAAGATTTGATCAGTTGCATTCATGGTCAACACAGCCATCATCAGGATAATCTCCACCACCAGAATAAGCGTAGCATCAAGTGCCGGCCAGCCTTTCATTTCAGGTTTTTGGAATCGCTCCACTCTAGTTACGTACCTCCTAGTCAGGAATACCACACAAGAGAATAGTACCGCCACTGCTAGAAATTCGAACATATTCATGGCAGCAGTGTAAACCCCGCCGAGAAATGGTGCGAATAGCCGGTGTGTTCCGATTAGTCCATCCAGAATGAATTCAAGTACTTCCAGATTGATCACTACAAATCCGACATAAATCAACAGGTGAAGTAAAGCTGGAATGATTCGTTTAAACATTTTTTGTTGACCAAAAGCGACCAAAGCCATAGTCTTCCAGCGGTCTTCAGCGAGATCATTTCGGGTTTCTGCTTTTCCCAAAAAGATGTTTCTTCGGAGAAATTTGATCCTTTTGCTTAAAATATAGCCTGCAACGCCCAAAATAAGCACAAATGCAAGTTGTGGTAAAAAGCTCATATTGATAGATTTAGCGTGTTATTTAAGTTTTTGTCAATAAATTTTTTTCAAATGATTTGGTACAACTATCCAAATACCTACCTTTGCATCACTTTAAAAAACGGTGATATAGCTCAGTTGGTAGAGCATCGGACTGAAAATCCGTGAGTCGGTGGTTCGAGCCCACTTATCACCACCAGCCTCGACTTCGGTCGGGGCTTTTTTTATGTCCTTTTTTAAATTCCAATCTCTCATTTTGTCTTAAGTTATACTCCACTAAATTAATAAATAGTCTGCATGCATACTATTTTTCAAATTAATTTAAAATCAATCTATGTTTCATAGTTATGATTTTCAGACAAATAACTTTTAATTGGAAACTCTGTGCGTTTCCTTGAGTTTCTGGAGAACTCATTTTTTTTATAAAAAAAATTGTAACATCCTGTAACATTCGATTTACTCCTGCATTACCCTTTTAAATGAAGACATTTTTTGAAGAGCATATTTGGCCGCAGCGTGGCAAACTCTATCGTCTCGCCTTTAGCTGGGTAAAAGATCGGGCGCTGGCCGAAGATGTGCTTCAGAATGTTTTCGAAAAATCCGTTGATCGGCAAAAAGAACTCAGTGTTCATGCGAATCTTTCCGGTTGGCTTGTACTAAGTCTTAAAAATGAGGTCTTGACTCACTTCCGGCAAAACAAGAAAATGGACACTTTGGAAAATGCAAATCAGTTTTGGGCTGATGAACCTCAACCAGAGGATCTCACTGAATCAATTCAAAAGGTGATGTCGCTTTTAAAAGAATTGCCTGAAAAGCAGCGGGACATTTTCCAATTGAGAGAAGTGGAGGGCTTAGATTATTC
>CAWUWQ010000419.1:0-4511 GCA_963926065.1 uncultured Algoriphagus sp. | reverse complement strand
AACTGTCTGCTATCGCAGGAAACAATACCCGTCTGATAGCGGTTTGCTAAATTCAAACAAAGGGAAGTTTTACCTACTGCAGTAGGTCCTACAACGAGGATCAAAAACTTTTGTGTTCCCAAGGATTTTTTATCTAATTTATATCTTCAAAAATTAAAAGTAAAGAAATGAAAAGCAAAAAGGTCTTGATTGTCGAGGACAATGATTTAAACCGAAAGCTATTCGAAAATCTAATAGGGCAATTATACAGCTTCCAAAGTGCCATCAACGGGCTCGAAGCTATTGATTATTTGACCAAAGAGCATTTTGATCTGATTCTAATGGATATTCAAATGCCTAGGATGGATGGAATCTCTGCTTTGAAAAAAATCCAAAATAGCGAGTTAACAGAAAGTCCTGTTATTGCAGTTACGGCATTTGCTGAAGAAACCGATCGAATAAGTTTTTTGAAAATGGGCTTTTCTGATTTTATCACCAAACCGATCAGACCAAAAGAGTTTTTAGAATCCATAGCATCCCACCTCAATAGAAGCAAAAACAACATTAAGGACTTAGAGCAAGCTTCTCTTACTGCAACTATATTGGATAAATCTATCATTTTCCAGCTGATGAAATATAATTCTCAGGAGACCATTAAAGCTGTGATTAGAGACTTCTTACTAGACACTTCAAGCTTATTGGAAAAGCTTGAAATTGCCCTGGAAGAAAAAAATGAGCAAGATTTACTAGAAAATCTTCATATCTTAAAAGGCAATTCCGGCACTTTAGGAGCCAATTCGATTTACCTAATTGCCAAAGAAACTGATAGTTTTACAAGAGCTAATAATTGGGACCTTGTTGAAGAGGGAATTGCAAAATTAAATCGTGAAAAATCAATTTTTGAAACCTACATCACAAAAGAATTTATTCTTGAATTATGAGTAAAGATAAAAAAATATTGGTAGGCGAAGACAGCTCTATCATCATCAACTTGACCAAGAGCGTGTTAGCATTTGAAAACTATTCTATGAAAGCTGCTCGAAATGGTGAGCAAGTACTAGAACTTCTTGAGAAGGAGAATTTTGACTTGATTCTGATGGATTTAAATATGCCTGTTTTGGATGGAGTAGAATGTACCAAAATGATCCGAGCTATGGCTGATCCTGTTAAATCTAAACTTCCAATTATTGCTATTCTGGAAACATCAATAATTATACAATGGATGAATTCCGGAAAATTGGTTTTGATGAATTCATCCAAAAACCCCTTGATTTTGATAAGTTGCTTGCCACTGTCAAGAAATACCTCAGCTAATCCATGGCTATAAAATACACTAAACATTTCCTTGATAAGCTTGAAAACCTTTTTACCGAAACAGATTTCATGCTTCGGTACGAAAAGGGAAACTTCAAATCAGGTTATTGTGTATTGAATGAAAGTAAAATCGTCATAGTGAACAAATATTTCCCATTAGAAGGGAAAATAAATGCCTTGGTCGACATCTTGATTGAGTTAAATTTTAACCCGCAGGATTTCATGAATAAGTCTAATCAAGATTTTTTGACAGAAATTCGGCAAACCCACCTTAAATTTTGAAAGTAACCTTACTCGGAACAGGCACTTCTCAGGGCGTACCCGTGATTGGTTGCGATTGCGAAGTCTGTACTTCTCTGGATTTTAGAGACAAGCGATTCCGCGCCTCTATTCATATTGAAGTAGATGGATTAAGTCTAGTCGTAGATACAGGACCTGACTTCCGAATGCAAATGCTTCAGGCGGGAATCAAAAAACTAGATGCCGTCTTGATGACTCATGAGCACAAAGATCATACTGCCGGACTAGATGATATTCGACCATTTAACTTTCTTCAGAAAAAAGACATGCCTGTTTTTGGTAAGCCGAATGTTCTTGAACAAATCAAGCGAGAATTTGCATACATATTCTCTGGCAATCGCTACCCTGGAATCCCTCAAGTAGAAGCGGTGGAAATAGGAGATTCTAAATTCGTAGTAGAAGGAGTTCAAATCACTCCTATCCCTGTGATGCATTACAAGCTTCCTGTGCTTGGATTCCGGATCAAAGACTTCACTTACATCACGGATGCAAATTATATCTCTGAGGAGTCACTTGCTTTAATCGAAGGCACTGACACCTTAATCTTGAATGCGTTACAAAAAGAAGCACATATTTCCCACTTCACCCTAGCGGAAGCTGTAGAAATGGCGAAAAAGATCGGAGCTCGAAAAACCTATTTCACCCATATTTCTCACCGGCTCGGTCTTCACTCGAAAGTGGAAAGTGAGCTTCCGGAAGGAATTGCACTTGGCTATGACAATCAAGTAATCATTTTGCCCTAATGCATCTGAATTACCATTTTCTTCGGTACCTCTGCCCTTCTTTAAAATCAATGTTTGAGGGAAAAGAAATTTCCGCCTGCTTTTCTCAAACTAAAAATGAGATGATTTTAGAGGCTGTGGGCATAAATGAAACCAAGTTCCTCAAAGCACAATTAAACCCACCACAGATATTCTTATCCTTTCCTAATGATTTCAAGCGTGCTAAACAGCATAGCATGAATTATTTCAAAGAACTGATTGGAGATCGAATTACCGATTGCCAAGTGCTCCCTTTTGAGAGAGCTTTCTATTTCAAAATGGACTCTGGAAAGATGCTGCTTTTCAAGCTCCATGGAAACCGAAGCAATATTTTGCTCTATGAAGCTGGCACCTCCCTTCCCTCAAAAGTATTCCGGAATGAGCTAATTGAGGACAAAACACTTGATTGGACTACATTGGGAAAAGAGCTAGACCTCAGTCTTGATGAGTTTGAGAGATTGGATGGAAACGCTTCCAAATTCCTCCCAACACTAGGCATTAAGCCCAGAAATTGGCTTAAATCAAAAGGATACCTCGAAGCTAATTTAGCTCAAAAGCGGGCATTAATGGAGGAGCTGCTGGATTGTCTGGAAAGCCCATTATTTACCATAACTTCGGAAAATGGCGAAGTCTATCTGAGCCTACTGCCTGAACCTAATCCAATCAGTAGCTTTTCCAACCCAATTCAAGCAGCCAATGAATTGTATTACTTGGCTTTTGTCAAGGGAAACTTTGAGCGGGAAAAATCCGCACTTCTGAAGAAGTATCAAGATCAATTGAAGCGCCTTCACTCCTATCTCGATAAGTCCAGCAATAAACTGGAGGAACTTCAAGAAGCCGCTCCTCCCTCAGAGCTTGCGGATGTGATCATGGCTAATCTTCATCAATTTCAACATGGAATAAATGAACTGGAATTACTCAATTTCTATTCTGGAAAATCTATTAATATCCAGCTAAAGCCTAATCAAAAAGCTCAAGACCTCGCAGCCTCGCTCTATCGCAAGAGTAAGAACAGAAAGCTCGAATGGGATCAATTAGCGAAAAATATTTCTTTGAAGAATACACAAGCCAAACAACTGGAACATAAAATCCAGGAGTTAGAAGAGGTAATTGACTTTAGAGGGTTAAAGTTATTTAAAAAGGGAAATGGTGAAGACAAAGTTCTACAAAAAGAGGCTGAAGTTCTTCCGTTTAAGGTATTTGAGTTTGAAGGCTATCAGATATGGGTAGGCAAATCTGCAGCAGCAAACGATGAGATGCTTCGCAATTATTCCAAAAAAGAAGACCTTTGGCTTCATGCACGGATGGTAGCTGGCTCTCACGTGCTCATCAAAAAAAGCATTACACAGACTGTTCCCGAGCAAGTGTTAGAGACTGCGGCAATGCTAGCTGCTTACTACTCCAAAAATAAATCCGACTCCTTAGCACCGGTGATATATACTCCTGCAAAGTTTGTCAGAAAAGTGAAGGGATCCAGTCCGGGATCTGTAGTCGTCGAGAAAGAAAAAGTAATCCTAGTAAAGCCATCTAGTCCAGAAGAAATTTTTGGAAAAGGAAATTAGTATCGGGGATAGCTCGTTGGTGGAACTTGCGCACCGAGACTAATCTTTTTAAACCCTTTGACCAAAATAAAAGTACCGACGATTCCAGTGGCACCCCCGACATAGAGTAAAGTCTTACCCAGCTAGGGCTCACTGCCCAAGAGCTGTCCGCCAATTATTGTAATAGTATAACCAATAGTGGCCACCAATATTCTGGTTTTCAATTGCTGCTGAGATTGGGCTAGGTTCAAGTTGACCTCGTACACGGTCTTGCTCTAATTCGATCACCACTTGCTTTAGAGAGTCTAGTGATGGTAAATTTCCTGTTTGTGCGGAAGTTCTGAAAACTGCTAAAAGTATAAAGCAGATACTCAGCCCAATTCTTAAAAACATACGTTTACTGATTAATCCAATTTTTAAACTTATTTACTCGTTCAC
Organism: uncultured Algoriphagus sp.; assembly: GCA_963926065.1. Taxonomy (GTDB): domain Bacteria; phylum Bacteroidota; class Bacteroidia; order Cytophagales; family Cyclobacteriaceae; genus Algoriphagus. The sequence continues at coordinate 178 of CAWUWQ010000419.1, read as the reverse complement.
GAGCAACTACTATCGCATTGTCACTTTTTGAATTCAGTGATAGGACAAGCCGACCATTGAAATAAGGCTTAATTTCTGCCAGAGATTCCAAGTTAATAATCATTGATCGATTGACTCGATAATATTTCATTGGATCAAGTAGCTCAGATTCTAATTCATTCAAGGTATGATCGATAAG
>CAWUWQ010000418.1:0-13600 GCA_963926065.1 uncultured Algoriphagus sp. | reverse complement strand
AAAAGACAGGCTAAAATCAGATATATTAACTAATGCCTTCTTACGCAGACTATCTTGCCTAATGCGTAGCACAATTGGTTCAAGAAATCAGTCTTGGACCTTGACTTATGCAGCCTTCGGACTGCTTTATTGTTTTTTTATAAAGAAGAAAAACCCGAAGACCTGCTCCAAGTGATAAAAACCTCAAATTTCAATAACCAAGTCTCAATTTTCAGGTTCAATAAGGAAATAGACTGTTCTTGAAGATTGATCAATGAGTTTATAAATTGAAACTTATTGTACTGCTCGGTTTTTAAGAGGGGATGAGATATGGACACAAGCCTGTAGACTTGCGCCAAATGAGAATGTAACCAGATATGGACACAAGTTTGAAGACCTGCGCCAATTGAGACTGCAATAGGGTGTGGATCCAAGTCCGAAGACTTTCCTCAGGTTAGTCTTTATCCTTGAAAATTGCATTTGAAACTTAATCATTGATACTCTCTATTCTCATTTCTCCTAGTTATTTATTACTTTTGCGCCCGAAATGAATATGAAAAACATCAGAAATTTCTGTATCATCGCCCACATTGACCACGGGAAAAGTACATTGGCAGATAGATTATTGCAAGAAACTGACACGGTAGCGGATCGGGATATGCAAAATCAGTTGTTGGATAATATGGACCTGGAGCGCGAGCGAGGCATTACGATCAAGTCGCATGCGATCCAGATGAAGTACACGTATGAGGGAGAGGAATATATCTTAAACTTGATTGACACTCCAGGTCACGTCGATTTTTCCTATGAGGTATCTCGATCTATTGCTGCCTGCGAGGGTGCTTTGTTAATCGTAGATGCATCGCAAGGAGTGGAGGCTCAGACGATTTCCAATCTTTATTTGGCATTAGGACATGATCTAGAGATCATTCCTGTTTTAAATAAAATTGACCTTCCTGGAGCAGATCCAGAGGCGGTTGCTGATGAGGTGATTGATTTGATCGGTTGTAAACGAGAGGATATTATTTTGGCCTCCGGCAAAGCTGGATTGGGAATAGCGGATATTCTCAAAGCTGTGATCACTCGGATTCCCGCTCCTAAAGGCGATCCCGAAGCACCACTTCAGGCGATGATCTTTGACTCGGTTTATAATTCTTTCCGAGGAGTAGAAGTGATTTTCCGAATTTTTAACGGGACGATGAGCAAAGGAGATAAAATCAAATTTGTCAACACGGGTAAGGAATATGAGGCAGACGAAATAGGTATTTTGGGTCTCAACCAAATCCCTCAACATACCATGGCGGCCGGCAATGTGGGATACTTGATCTCAGGAGTGAAAGTTGCCAAAGAAATTAAAGTTGGAGATACGATCACACACGTCAAACGTCCATGTGACGCGGCAATTCAAGGTTTTGAAAACGTGAAACCAATGGTTTTTGCTGGAATCTATCCAGTGGAGACTACGGACTATGAGGAGCTTCGTTATTCTATGGAAAAACTCCAATTGAATGATGCCTCATTAGTGTGGGAACCGGAAACTTCCATGGCTTTGGGTTTTGGATTCCGTTGTGGATTCTTAGGAATGCTTCACATGGAGATTATTCAAGAACGACTGGAGCGGGAGTTTGATATGACTGTAATCACAACCGTGCCTTCAGTGCAGTTCAAGGCGCTGATGACAGATGATACCATCAAATTGATCAATGCCCCTTCGGATATGCCTGATCCGACCCGGATGAAGCATATTGAGGAGCCGTATGTAAAAGCATCCATTATCACGGCGGCTGAATACGTAGGAGCGGTGATTACGCTTTGCATGGATAAGCGAGGTCAGATTAAGAATCAGATTTATCTGACTTCCGAGCGTGTAGAATTATCTTTCGATATGCCATTAGCAGAGATAGTTTTTGACTTTTTTGATAAATTAAAGACGATTTCCAGAGGATATGCCTCCCTAGATTACGAACTGATTGGTTATCAAGTGTCACACATGGTGCGATTGGATGTAATGCTCAATGGCGAGCCTGTTGATGCATTGTCAGCAGTTGTTCATAGGGATAAGGCTTATGATTGGGGAAGGAGACTTTGTGAAAAACTTAAAGAATTGGTTCCTCGTCAGATGTTTGAGATTGCAATCCAAGCCGCTATCGGGCAAAAAATAATTGCCCGTGAGACTGTAAAGGCGATGCGTAAAAATGTTTTGGCGAAGTGCTATGGTGGTGATATTTCTCGAAAGCGAAAACTCCTCGATAAGCAGAAAAAAGGTAAGAAGCGAATGAGACAAGTCGGAAACGTAGAGGTTCCTCAGGAGGCGTTTATGGCTGTCCTGAAACTTGATTAAGGTAAAATTAGTAAATCACTAATAGTAAATAGAAAATCAAATGATTCTAATCGACGGAAAACTCACCTCCTCACAAATCAAAGAAGAAATAAAAACTCGTGTGGAGGAAATCAAAGCAGAGGGGGGTAAGACACCTCATCTAGCAGCGATTCTAGTAGGGTATGATGGCGCAAGTCAGACTTACGTGGGAGCTAAGGTAAAGGCCTGCGAGTATGTAGGATTTGAGTCTACTTTGGTTAGACTGGAAGAGACCGTCACTGAGGAAGAGTTGCTTCGAAAGGTAGAAGAGATCAATGAAAATCCTGATATCGATGGATTGATTGTGCAGCTTCCACTTCCGAATCATATTTCTATAGCGAAAGTGACCAGCAAGATCAGACCAGAAAAGGATGTTGATGGATTCACTCCTACAAATGTTGGCCGGATGGCTTTGAATTGGCCAGCTTATGTGTCTGCAACACCTTATGGGATAATAGAATTGCTGAAGCGCTATGAAATAGAAACTTCAGGTAAACATTGTGTAGTGATTGGAAGAAGTCATATCGTGGGTAGCCCGATGAGTATCTTGATGGCTAGAAATGGTTACCCTGGAAATGCAACAGTAACTTTGACTCATAGCCGAACTAAGAATCTTGAAGAGATAGCTCGGACAGCCGATATTTTGATTGTCGCTTTGGGTAAGCCTGAATTTGTCACTGCGGATATGGTGAAACCAGGTGCAGTCGTAATCGATGTGGGTATTCACCGAGTGGAAGATCCTTCTAAGAAGTCCGGATTTAGACTGATTGGTGATGTGAAATTTGACGAAGTAGCTGCCAAGGCATCCGCAATAACGCCAGTGCCGGGAGGAGTAGGACCAATGACAATCGCATCTTTGCTTTACAATACCTTACTTTCAGCAGAAAAGAAGGTTTATTCTTAAAAATAACCAGAAAAGGTTTCAAACAGTGTTGCATCAGTTGAGCGCGAATGATACTTTTGCAGACTGATAAACTGCGCACGTGGTGAAATTGGTAGACACGCCAGCTTGAGGGGCTGGTGCTTTAAGTAGTGTGGAAGTTCGAATCTTCTCGTGCGCACTGAAAGCCCTGAATTTATTCAGGGCTTTTTTTATTAGTGGCTATTTCGATCGAAAGATTTTCCCTACTTTTTCATCCTAAAATATCCATCTATGAAACTTATCAGTGCACTAGGCCTTTTTCTCATTTTCTTATTTTCCACATATTTTAGTTTTGCTCAAACTGCGCAATTCCCCATCGTCAAAGGTTTTGGAGGAATATATGAAATCAAAGATGCCGTGGAGAAGCCGGATTCATCCCTAGAATACAAGATCATAGTCGATCTGTCTACAGGAGCTGATAGTCCTGAAGAGATCAGCCGATGGGTGGATAATATCGCCCGATTGATGAATCTTCATGGATTAGCCGGAGTGCCAAATGAAAGATTGCATGTAAAAGTGGTAGTCCACGGTGGAGCGATATTCACGCTTCTGACTGATGAAAAACATCAAGATCGCAGTAAAGTAGATAATCCGAATTTGAAAGTCTATGAAGCGCTAAAAGCTTCAGGTGCCGAAATATTCGTTTGTGGTCAGTCGATGGTTGCTCGAAACTTAGATAAGAAAGATCTTTGGCAGGGTGTCAAAATCGCCCATTCTGCATTGACTACGATTACTACGTATGTCCCTCAGGGCTATACCTTGCTCAAGTTCTAAACTTCTGGAATAATTCTTGGGACTAAGACATTTCAAGTATGAAGAAGCCTAGTCCTAAAGTTAATACTGCCAGTAAAGTCGTTGTTGGATTTTTCTTTGCCGCCATCTTTTTGATAGGGATCTCAGGCTTGACCTACTATACTTTAAATCGGCTCCTAGCTACGATGGACGAGCTGGCTCAGCCAAACCAAAAGTTGAATGTGCTCAATGAGCTTCAAACTGAAATCATCCAAATAACTCAAATCAGCCAAGCTGGGGCAGACGGAGATATTCGAATAAAAGACTCCACGTTAATCTCCCTTGAATCCAAGCTCAATCGATTAGATGAACTTTCGGAAGACTCTACTGAGCGAGTAACGATTGAAAATATCCGACTAAATCTCTCTAGTTTGGTTGGGGGTTACCTCGACTTGTACGAGGTAAAAAAAAACTTGGCTAATCGTAATTTTACACAGGAAGCACTGCGGAAAGTCGAATTGGGGATTCGTCGGAGAGCGTCTACTCAGGAAGTAGAACCTTTACAGAACTTCAAGGCTAAAGATTACATTTTGGGTGAGGCCAAGAAAGAAAGTGCCGGCAAGCAAGAGCTCAAAATTGGTAATTCTACGCGGGAAGAGGATGGGTTGATTGCTTACCTCAGAGATTTGCAAAATCAAAACACCAAATCAACGGGATTAAGTGAACCTCAGACATTAGATAATATTTTGCTCAATATCCGCGAGGTAATCAAGCGGATCTATTTTGAAGAGTCCACGCAGCGTCAAAAAATGGCGACAATGGAAGTAGAGCTTTCGTTGAAACAAAGCGAGATCATCACTACGATTCAGACCCTAGTCGGAACGCTCCAGCGAAATGTACTGGAAGATTCTGACGCCCAACATCAATCCGCTTACGGATTAAGTTATGATGTGACGTTGTTTCTGATCGTAATTGTCATTTTTGCGATTTTTGGGATTTCCTTAATGATTTTCTCGATACTCAAAGAAATCAAACTGAATAAACAGTATCAGGAAAACCTCTTGGTTTCACAGTGTAAATCAGAAGAGTTAGCACGATCCAAACAAGAGTTTTTGGCAAATATGAGTCATGAGATTAGAAACCCGCTGCATGTCATCCAAGGTTACCGCGCAGTCATGGAGAAATCCAAACTCAATAAACAGCAGCATGCCCATTTGCGAATGATTGGTTTTGCTTCGGATACGTTGATGGAGATTGTGGACGAAGTGCTGGATTTTTCAAAACTAGAAGCAGGTAAACTGAAATTGGAAGAAACCGCTTTTGATCCAGTCTTGTTATTCGGCTCAATTCAAAATTTCTTTGAATTGAAAGCAATGGAAAAACACCTCGACTTTGAGTGGGAAATGGATTTGTCAACAGGACAGTTTTTATTGGGCGATCAATTGCGACTTAAGCAAATCCTCAACAATCTCTTAAGTAACTCATTCAAATTTACCTCCAGTGGAAAAATCTTGGTTCTGGTGAAGTGGGTAGAAAATGTCCTAACTGTGGAAATTATGGACACTGGAATAGGTATGAGCCCAGAAGTGCTAAAACGTGTCTTTGAAGAATTTGATCAGGCCGACACTTCCATTTCCAGAAGGTATGGAGGGACTGGTTTAGGTCTGGCAATAGTTCAGCGATTGGTGAATTTGATGGGAGGATCAATAGCAGCAGAAAGTACTGAGAGTCTCGGAACTACCATGAGGGTAAATCTTCCAATGAAAATATCAGAAGAAATTTTGGAGACCGAGTTGAAGCCACTTCAAACTTTAAATTTTGATGGCAAACGAATTCTTTTGGTGGATGATGATGCCGTTGGGTTACGTTATTTGGAAACTGTTTTATCCTATTTTGGAGCGAAATGCACCTGTTACCATGGCGGAATTCAATTTCGAGAAGATTTTATAGCTGAGGATTTTGATTTAGCAGTTATTGATATCCAGATGCCTGAGTTCTCTGGTTTTGATGTAGTTAAGCAACTCCGTGCTACAATAAGTTTGAAAGAAATCCCAATATTGGCGATGACTGCTAATGTGTTTTTGGAGGAGCGAAACAATCTAAGGGCCGCTGGTTTTGATGAAATTTTGTTTAAGCCTTTTCAGGAAAGTGTACTGATCGAAACCTTAGCTAAGTTTTTCCCTAAAGCTTTGTTGCAGGAGGTGAAGAATGATTCAATCATGCTATCAATTGAAAACGAAGCATACGAATTGACCGATTTAAGGAAGTTCTGCATGGGGGATGAGCTGATATTGCATGATATTTTGGAGGAATTGATCCTTCAGACTCGTCTCGATCTTCATGGACTTAAAGATTCATTTAAAGCTGGAGATTCTTCCAGTATTTTAGAGGTTTGCCATCAACTTGCTAGTCGACTTGGACAAATTAAAAGCCCTACTGGTATAATTGCTAGGAAAATAGAAACGAACTTGAAAATGAAAAATCAGAATGGTCTAGCAGAGCTTTTAGACAAACTTGATCTTGAGGTAAATTCGCTGTTAGATCAACTCGCTATTCAGTTTTCAGTGATTGATGTTTCTGAGGATTAGCTCAAGCCATATTTTTCCAATTTACTATAAAGCGTTTTTCGATCCATCTTTAGTATTCTGGCAGTTTTTGATTTATTGAATTTTGTGTCATTCAATACCTTCTGAATCAGTTCTTTTTCCTGTTCGACCCATTGACGTTTGTAATTTGTGGCTGTAGGGATACTGTTATTATCTGAGTAAGGATTTGATTCCATCTGGCCTGCAATCAGATTTTCAGGACTTTGAAGTTCTTGAGGTAAGGATTCTTTGGATATAAAAAGTTCGTTGCAAAGTAGAACTGATCGTTTAATGATATTTTTCAATTCGCGGAGGTTTCCCGGCCAGTCATATCCTAAGAAAATCTCCCACACTTCACTAGTAAAGCCTTTGATCTGCTTGTTGAGGCGATGATTACTTTCTTCAAGAAATTGCATGGAGAAGGTTTCTAGGTCACCCATCCGGTCGCGAAGTGGGATAGCCTGAAGGGTAAATTCGTTTAGGCGATGGTACAAATCCTCTCTAAATTGTCCATTTCCTGATTGCTGGATCAGATTTTCATTGGTTGCAGCGATGATTCTCACATCAATCGCCTGCTCCTTGTTTCCTCCTATCTTCCGAATTGTACGTTCTTGAATGGCTCGGAGTAGCTGAATCTGTACTTCATAGCTAAGATTTCCAATCTCATCCAGAAAGATCGTTCCTCCATTTGCTCGTTCGAAATGTCCTATTTTATTTTCTAATGCTCCCGTAAAAGCACCTTTGACGTGTCCGAAAAGCTCACTTCCCGCAAGTTCTTTTGGTAGCGCACCACAATCAATTGCAATAAAAGGCCCCGAGCTTCTAGACGAAAATTCATGAATCCGTTTAGAAATAAATTCTTTTCCAGTACCTGTCTCACCCAATACCAAAATACTGAAGTCGGTAGGTGCTACTAGCTTGATATGGTTTTCTAGTTTTTCTGCAACAGATGAATTCCCAACTACATAGGGAAAAGACGGTGGTTTTGGAATTGAGCTAGATTTTAATTCTTTTGTACTTGGAGATGAATTACTAATGGATTTTGGTTGTGCGATGGATTCTCGAACGGTTGCTAAAAGTTCATCCGGATTGATCGGTTTGGTGATGTATTCGAAAGCCCCCAGTTTCATTGCCTTGATCGCAATTCTTATATCTGAATAATGGGTAATAAGAATCACATGAGTATTTGGAAATTTAGTTTTGGACCATTGCAAAAGCTCCATTCCGGTGCCATCCGGCAATCTGAAATCTGCTATGATCAGATCAAAAGTTTGATTCAATAAAAGATTCTGAGCATCTTTTACCTTGATGCAGGTTTGTACCAAAAAATCATTTTTCTCTAAAAAAGTCTTAACAATTCGTGAATATGTAAGATCGTCTTCTACTAATAGTATCTGTTTCATGAAATCTCCAATTTTCTATAAGTACACAAAAAAAGCACCAGATAAGAATCCGATGCTTTTAATGGGGGTTTATTCAGACTTTATTCTTTGATCTCGTTCCCAGCTTCGTCGTAGATTTTACTTAACTTTTCCTCTGTTCCATTGTCAAAAATAACTTTGAAGTGAAACTTGCTTTCGGGAACTGTCATTTGCCAAGCTTCAGCAATAGATAGTGTTGCAACTGATTCATCTGCAGAAATTGAATTTTTCACTGCTTCAGGTAGTTGCTCAGCATCGATCTTCACATTTTCCTGCTGGCTTTGCTCTAATGTAGTAGGAAGCGTAGTTGCAGTGATTTTCGGACTTGCTGCTACCAATCCTCCTAGTAGTAAAGCAGACATTAAAATTGACTTTTTCATGATTTTAATTGGTTTAGTTTAGTTTTTAATTTGATTAAGTACGGACTCAATATTTAAGGTTATTGCCGTCGACGATTGCTTGATTGCGATCTTTGTGCCATTACGATTTGAGCGAGTTAGTGCATTTTTCCATTCCTCCAGTGTGGAAGCTATGGGGAAAAACTACACATTCCGGCCCTAATTTTTCTTAAATACTGTCGAATCTCTGGTATTGATATAAATCACAAATGAACCGACACCAGAAAACTTAGCGAAAGGATAAGAACTTTTTTAGACCAGATTTTCTTTTTAAATCAATTAACTTTGAATTACAAAATCTAACTCTCTACTGACTCCATGAGTGACGCGATCAAACACGAGTGTGGCATAGCAATGATAAGGCTGCGTAAACCCGTTCAATACTACATTGACAAATATGGGACTGCGGCTTTTGCCTCATCAAGGCTCTACGTGCTAATGCAGAAGCAAATCAATCGAGGTCAGGATGGTGCCGGAGTTGCTAATATCAAAATAGACACAAAACCCGGTACACGTTACATTAGTAGATACCGTTCGATTGAACCTTCGGCTGTCAATTTTATTTTTGATAAAATCAATAAAAAGTATAAAAAGGCTAAAAAACTTGGAGGGCATGATGCACTTTCAGATGGAGAATGGCTGAAGGAAAATATTGCATTTACCGGTGAAGTTTGGTTGGGACATTTGCGTTATGGGACACATGGAGAAAACTCCATTGAAACTTGTCATCCTTTTTTAAAACAAAATAACTGGAGAAGTCGAAACCTTGTTATGGCTGGAAATTTCAACATGACCAATGTGGAGGATTTGTTTTCGAGGTTGGTGGAGCTCGGCCAGCACCCGAAAGAAAAAACCGATACGGTTACTGTAATGGAAAAAATCGGACATTTTTTGGATGAGGAGAATCAACGAATTTTCGATAAATACAAGCATAAATTTTCTAACGAACAAATCACTCAGGTCATCGAAGATGAACTGGATGTGGCTCGGATTTTAAGAAGATCTTGTCGTGATTTTGATGGTGGTTATGCGATGGCTGGTGTGATCGGAAACGGTTCGGCCTTTGTGGTAAGAGATCCATCTGGAATCCGACCAGCCTATTATTACGCAGATGACGAAGTGATTGTAGTAGCTTCCGAGAAGCCTGCAATCAAATCTGCATTCAATATTAATTTCAAAGAAATCAAGGAAATAAAACCAGGGCATGCCTTGGTGGTAAATAAGGATGGTTCCTACTCAGAGGAGGAAATCATGCCTGCTCGAGAGAAAAAATCCTGCAGCTTTGAGCGAATTTATTTTTCCAGAGGAACAGATCCAGATATCTACCAAGAGCGAAAAAATCTTGGAAAGGCGCTGATCCCTCAGATCCTAAAAGCGATCGATTTTGATTTGAAAAATACCGTTTTCTCTTACATTCCAAATACTGCTGAAACAGCGTTTCTAGGCATGATTGAAGGTTTGGAGGATTACCTTTCTGCAAAACGACGCGAGATTTTTATAGAGGGAAAACCTCATTTGGGTAATTTGGAAGAGTTGCTGAATTTCCGTCCAAGAGTAGAAAAGCTGGTCAGCAAAGATGTAAAGCTTCGAACTTTCATCACCAATGATGAAGACCGTGACACGATGGTCGCTAATATTTATGACACTACTTATGAAGTGATCAAATCTGGTGTCGATACGGTAGTAGTGATCGACGACAGTATTGTGAGGGGAACTACATTGGAAAAAAGTATATTGACCACTTTAGATAAATTAAATCCGAAGCGAATCATCATTGTATCCTCTGCGCCACAAATTCGATATCCTGATTGTTATGGCATTGATATGTCTAAAATGAAGGAATTCATCGCATTTCGTGCTGCACTAGCTTTGCTCAAAGAGCGAAAAATGGATAACGTCCTAGATCAAGTATATGAGGCGGCTTTGTCTTCTTCTGATGGGAAAGAGAATTTTGTCAAGGGAGTTTATAATAAATTTACCCCTGATGAAATTTCAAATAAAATCGCTCAAATCGTAACTTCAGAAGATATTAAAGCAGAAGTACAGGTGATTTTCCAAACTGTTGAAAATTTGCAAAAATGTATCCCAGATCACACGGGGGACTGGTATTTTACAGGGGATTACCCAACAGAAGGAGGTACGGTGGTGGTAAATAAATCCTTTGTCAACTTCATGGAGGGTAAGACCGTCAGAGCGTATTAGTATTTCTTGAAATTCTGGAAAATTTCTATCCAAGATTGTCCTTTTTTAAAAAGGTTGAATAATTTCAATTTCTTGAGGTTAATAGTGTCTTAGAAAATTCACCATATCATACACCGAATAGCTTAAATCATAAATCCAATATGTCCATTAACGTCACTCTTCTGAAGCAAATCTGTGAAATCGCCGGAGCTCCTGGTTTTGAAAAGCGGGTTCGGGATTTCGTCATCGATCAAGTGACTCCTCTTGCGGACGAAGTGAAAGTTGATAACATTGGGAATGTAATTGCGATTAAAAAGGGAGTGCGAAATCCGGATGGAAAACGCGTCATGATTGCCGCCCATATGGATGAGATTGGATTTATTGTAACCCATATTGATGATAAAGGATTTTTGAGATTTCATACCCTTGGTGGCTTTGATCCTAAGACACTCACCGCGCAGCGAGTAATTGTGCATGGCAAAAAAGACTTGATTGGAGTGATGGGAAGTAAGCCTATTCACGTGATGACTGCAGAGGAGCGAGCAGTTCTGCCAAAAACCACAGATTTTATCATCGACTTGGGGATGTCCAAAGAAGAGGTTGAGAAATACATTACGATCGGAGATCCTGTTACTCGTGATCGTGAATTGATCGAAATGGGTGATTGTGTGAATTGCAAATCGATTGACAATAGAGTAGCTGTTTTTATCTTGATCGAGACGCTGAAGCAATTGGATAATCCTGCATACGATGTCTATGCTACTTTCACGGTACAGGAAGAAGTAGGGCTTCGAGGAGCAAATGTGGCGGCTCATGGAATTAATCCGGATTTTGGAATTGCCTTGGATACCACCATTGCTTTTGATGTGCCTGGAGCCCAGCCGCATGAGAAAGTTACCGAATTAGGAAAAGGAACTGCGATCAAGATCATGGATGCGATGACGATTTGCGATTACAGGATGGTGGAATTTATGAAGCAGACAGCTACTAAAGAAAAAATCTCTTGGCAGCCAGAAATTTTGACTGCAGGTGGTACCGATACTGCGGGTGTACAGCGAATGGGAAAGCAAGGCGCCATAGCAGGTGCAATCTCTATTCCTACACGTCACCTTCACCAAGTGATTGAAATGGCGCACAAGCAAGATATTGAGGACTCGATAGCATTGCTGAAAGCTTGCCTAGAGCAAGTCGATGCCTACGACTGGAAGCATTGATTTTCTAACTCCTAAGAATTAGCACCTTCGCTCTACTTTTTTCATATTGTCCTTTAATCCTGAACACTATGAAAAATCACCTTAGCACAGTATTTCTTTTTTTAGTACTATTTATTGCTCTTGCTTCTTGCCAAAAATCTGAAATTCAAGAAGAACTGATTTCCGCAGAATCAACTTCTGATTGGCAAGTGCTCTTCAATGGCAAAGATCTGACAGGTTGGATTCCAAAAATTCACCATCATGCATCTGGAGAAAACTATGCAAATACCTTTCGAGTAGTCGATGGGGTATTGGCAGTTGATTATTCAGATTACGATGGTTTCAATGATCGCTATGGACATTTGTTTTATGAAAAGCCATTTTCTTCTTTCCATCTGACCTGGGAATACCGGTTTACGGATCAGTGGCTTGAGGATGCCCAAAGCTATACGTACCGAAACAGTGGAGTGATGTTTCATTCACAATCGCCAGAGAGTATTTTAGTGGAGCAGGATTGGCCTATATCTGTAGAATATCAGATGCTGGCAGAAGAAAAAGAGGGAGTGGCCCGTCCTACAGGGAATATGTGCTCACCGGGGACTGATGTGGTTTATGAGGGGAAAATCGACGAACGACATTGCATCAATTCCAGCTCCCCTACTTTCAAATGGGACGAATGGGTCAAGGCTGAGCTAATCGTATTTGGAGACTCGATCGTCCATCATTTGGTCAATGGCGATACCGTCCTGACTTATTCTTTACCACAAATCGGCGGGGGAGTAGCCAATCGATTTGATCCTGCCATTAAAGTAGATGGACAGCGGTTGACTTCCGGCTATATCGGATTGCAAAGTGAAGGTCAGGGAGTGCTTTTTAGAGAGATTAAGATTCGAGAGTTGTGATGGGGAGATTCAAATCCCCCTTGGAATTAGTGGTTAATATTGCGTATCTGTGTTGTAATACTTTCTTTTTTACTCAAAGAAAATTTTAATATTTTTATCCAACAGCTCTTTTTTTTTATAAAATTCACGCACCATGAAAAAAACTATTTCTTGCTGCACTTTTTTCTGCCAGTGCAATTTCTGCAGCCTTCGCTCAAGACAATGCCTCGGAACTTGCTAAAAAGCTCGCGAATCTTATCGCATCCTTAATCTCTATTCCCTTCCAAAATAATACGGATTACGGCAGTGGCAAGGAACTCGGAACACAATGAATTTTCAGCCAGTTTTGCCGGTCAAAATCAACGACAAGAGTAATATGATTATTTGGGTAGTTTTACCAATTGTGACTCAATATAACATAACAGCTCCGGGAGAAAAGCAATCCGGACTGGGAGATGCGGTAATGTCCGCTTTTTTCTCTCCTGCTAATTCAGAGAAGCTGACTTGGGGATGGAGAGCTGTGGTGATTTCTCTGTTTCCAAAATCATAAAATGAAAAAAGGTCACTTGAATCTCAAGTGACCTTTTTTATATTCCTTCAACTTTTTAATCTTAACCCAACTTCGCCAGACTCTCCTCAAGCGTTTTAATCTTTGCCTCCGCGTCTTCTTGCTTTTTCTGCTCCATTTCGATGACTTGTGCCGGAGCGCCCGCTACAAATCGCTCGTTGCTTAGTTTTTTCATGACGGAGTTTAAGAAGCCTTTAGTGTATTCCAGCTCTTTGCTGAGATTCTCGCGCTCTTCTTCCACATTGATCGAATCGCCTGTTGGGACAAAGCATTCGTCTGCCTTGACTACGAAGCTTATCGCGTTTTCTACAGCTGTTCCAAAGCTAAATGAAGATAGATTCGATAGTTTGGTCAGAACAGATTCAAACCGGGTGTAAAGTG
>CAWUWQ010000417.1:0-3095 GCA_963926065.1 uncultured Algoriphagus sp. | reverse complement strand
TGGGTATATTCAAGCTGGGGCTGAAATCAAGATCTTGATTATGAAAGAGCTTGAAACCAAAAATCTTCTTCTGAGTGGGGGTCAGATCATAATAAGGATCTGCCATTCGAATGGAATCAAACATATCTTCTCCTTGCTCATCTTGAAATGTTCTCGAACCGCCACCAGCATCCTTTGAGTTTGAATTATTACTTAATGAATTCTGCAACAAATTGATTCGTTCACGTAATTTAGATGCTTCAGAGGCAGGCATGCCTCGCTCTCTGGCTAACGTTTCTAACTGATTTGTTGTCAGTCCACTAGCTTCTGCTTTCTTCATCAACTGCTCTATTTGAGCGTCGGAGAGATTATCTACTTTAAGATTTTGGATATCTGAAAGACTTTGCCCTTGAAGGGAAAATACGATCAACACAAAAAAAGTGATCAGAATAGATCTAAAGCCGATATTGTAAGAGTTATTATTTTTCAATTTCTTTAATTTCGTGTTCAATCAGTGTTAGTAAAAAGATCCAAAGACTAATTTCTAATTTTTATTTGAGAATCAAATAGGTCTTTTAAAGCTTCGCCCTCTCAGTCACAATAAGTGCCTAGCTTAAAAACTAAGAAATCAACAAAAATCAGTTATCTAATTCTCTGTCGAATAAAATCAACCCCGGAGAAGGCATTCGCTTATCCAGCAAAGTCAACACCACTTTTCGCTCAATCATCTGCTCAATTTTAGCTGAGAGATTGATTATGTAATCTTCATTTAGAGTATCTCCTGTTATTAACACCTCAATTTTGCCTGAGTCTATCCCTTTGGCTATATCGCCAATCAAAATCACCTGGCTGACCTCTCCAATTCGCTCTAAAATCTGTTCTAGGAGTTTATCTAGACCGAGGTATTTTCTAATGATTTCTTGGATGTTTGAAAAGAAAGGGTGAGCAACATTCGCTTGGTACTCAATTTTATTTTTGTCCGTCTTTTTTGTGAGAATCCCAGCTTGGGATAGGTTATTTAATTCTTTGCGAATTGAATTAGTAGACTCCCCAAATTCATCAGCCAATCCGCGGAGATGGCTATGTGTTTTTGAGTTCACAAAAAACTTAATAAGCAACCTCAACCTAGTTTTTGAGGTGATTAAGGATTCCAGCATGGAAAATATTTTCAGTAACGAGTAATAAAGGTACTCATTTCGATGAATTCGTAAAACAAAAATGGTTCTTTCGACTAAAAAGAACCATTTTTAAAATTACGCCTAATTATTAGCCCCTATACAGGTTATCTGGTTCTTTGCGAAATAAGTTTCGGAACAAACTTCCTGTCAATCCACTAAAGCCCCCAAGCAGTAACCCGATGATAGCCGTCACACCGACCACGGTCATTCCAGAACCCAGCCCCATCAACTCCCCTATTTTGTTTGGAAGTGAACTTCCCGTACTAGTACTGATGAAAATAGCCTGTCCAAGCCACGCAAACCCCATCCCCAAACCACCGGCAAGAAAGCCTTGAAAGCCGCTTAAGCCTAAAAGTCCAGATCCAACACCTATCAATATCATAATGACCCAATAGGGGAAGAAGGGATTTAAGAAAACCACAATACCGAGGGTGATTAGAATAAATAATATAAATCTCATCGTGTTTACTTTAAAATCGTTTGAAACAATACCCCTTCGGACTGCTCTTTGCTTCGAAGGTTGAAATTAAGATACTCTCCATTGGCCCAAATAGGGATAAAATTACTATAAAATTTACTTCCTGGATTTCCTGATTGCCCACCAGGATAAATCCCAAATGCGCTGATCTCATCGCCCATTTCTACCACCATTCTCCAGCTTGCTCCACTTCGTTCACTCGTTGCATTGATCATTCCTCTTCCTCCACCGGTATAGATATTTTTTACCGAAAATGAGGCGAATTGTGGGACTAAATGTTGAATACTCGTTTTCTTATAGTTTGCCCATGAATAGTCTCCTTCCGAACTTTCCCATTCCTGTATCGAAGAAAGGAACTCTTTGAAACCTTGTTTTACATGATCCCCAGCCATTTCCTGAGTTGGAGTGTTATCAAGATCAAAAACTAGATCTTGCGGACTATTAGCCATTAATAAAACCGTTTGATAATTGTTAGGCATCACCACTGGCACTCCAAAATCAGCCCACTTTCTCCATATTTTATTGTAGGTTTTTTCCCACCAGATGTAAAATAACGTCGGTGCCTTTTGATTAGGATCGGCATGAAAATCCCAAATCTTTAATTGGTCCAAGTATTTTGTAGCAATTGGATCACTATCAAACTCATTTCCTAAAAGTCCGATCATCACTGGCAAGGCCTCTTTGGCATGAAGGTAATAATCGTCGAACTGCAAGGCTTTCATATCATCCACAGTGATTTGGCTCATCGCAGCGAGCTGTTGATTCAATCGTCTATTTCGATAATGTTCGTAACTATTATCAAATACATAATATGGGTAAGATGGATCTACAGGATGCTGGTTAGCTGAGGAGACAAAACCTCGCTCAGGATTTAGAGTAGATGGATTTTGTTCATTTGGAATAAATCCCTGCCACTCAGTTCTTGGATCGGATCCATCCATAAAGAACTTCCCTTGCTCTTTCCATTTTAAAGGGAATTTTCCCTGTATTCGCATGGCGATATCACCAGATCTAGAGGCAAATACAAAGTTCTGTGCTGGTGCATCATAGGAATTTAAAGCCAAATTATAATCATCAAAATTCTTGGCCTTATTCATCAAAATAAAAGTTTTCTGCTCGTTAGAACCTTCATGAACTGTCCATTTCAAAGCGAAATTAACATCTTGGCGCTCAGCTTTAAACGTCCTATCATATACCACGGGACCATAATGTGTATAAACCACTGTATCCAAATAAGTCAGTTCTCCTTTAATTTTTATTTCCTCAATACGGAAGTCTGTTGGACGCCATTCATCTCCGTATTTGTAGGCCTTTCTACTTTTATCTTGAAAAGTGATCTTGTACCAATCTCTCGCATCTTTAGTAGCATTAGTTACTCCCCATGCAATATTCTGATTGAACCCGGAGATTACTCCTAATGCTCCTGGTAAAGTTGCTCCTTTCACCGAGTGTTCTGGAGT
>CAWUWQ010000416.1:0-6743 GCA_963926065.1 uncultured Algoriphagus sp. | reverse complement strand
AAATCAGATATGGCCTAAGCTAAAAGCCACTTTCACATTTACTGACAGTTTGCCTGCTCCACGAGAATCCAGATCTTATTCTGTCAGCTTGGAGAATAAATTGTCTAAAATGGTCTATCGAAATCAAGACTTGAATTACATCGTTTGGTATGACTCGGTTCAAGTTTTCAATGGAGAAATAGAAAATGAGCGCGCTATCCGGATGCGAGACTATTATACCTGCCTCTGGGGACTTCCCATGAAGCTGAATGATCCGGGAACTCAAATTGATCAAAAAGTGGGGAAAGAGGAATTGAATGGTAAAAGTTATTTGGTAGCTCGGGTGCCTTACGAAAAAGACATTTGGTATTTCTATATCGATCCGGAAACATTCCAAATGGAAGCTTATAAATTCTATCAAGATGAGCCTAATCAGAAGGGAGAGGTTATTTATTTATATGGTTTAAAGGAGTATAAGGGATTAAAGATCTCTGCAAATCGATCTTGGTATCGAACAGAAAATGATGAGTTTCTTGGCACAGATCAATTGCTTGGAATAGAATAAGACAATATCATGGAGTAAATCTACTTAAGGTTCTTTAACTGATAATATTTTCTTTGGTAGTCGAAACCCCATAATTTTCGGGCAGATGAAAAAATGGGTTCTAGGATTTTTCTTTTTACTTCATGCTAGTTTGGCTTTTGGCCAATTGTCATATTCAGGAAACGTGCTGGATGCTTCGGATAAAAAGTATTTGGAAGGAGTTTTTGTCGAGGTGATCGGTTCTTCGGAAAATGATTCGACTAATTCGAGAGGCTATTTTAACTTGAAAGCTAGACCTGGCGACAGCTTACGGATCACTTTTCCAGGATTTTTAGATCAGAAGATTTTACTTAGCTCTGATCGTTATATACAAATTCAGATTCAAGATCGGGCAAGATTTCTCCCAACATTTGAGGTGAAATCCGAGCCTTATGCCTTTCGATTCAAAGACGGGAAACTTACCGTCATTGACCCAAATGAGATAAAGGAAAAATCTCCAAAAGGCCAAATTACTGCGGGTCCTTCAGGTTCTCCAAATGGTGGGTTTGCAGTTTATGGCGCAATTTCGTATTTCACTAAAAAGGCTAGATTAGCTCGTGAATATGAAAAAAAACAAGAATGGGATAGACGAAGATCGGGCTACTATGCGATTATTGAATCAGATTCAGTTCGAAAGAACCTGATGATCAAATACCAGCTAGTTCGTGCTCAATGGGATAAATTAGTGATTCGGTACAATGAAGGAAATGCCCATCATGAGTTTTTAGATTGGCCAAAAGATCGAGTCTATGCCCACTTCAATTCTTTTATTGTCAGAGAAAAAGATTGGATTTATTAAGATTTCCGCTTGAAGGACCAAGTCACATAGAACCTTGCTACTTCTTCACCAGAAGTGCTTTTTCCACTTGAGACCATCATCAATTGTCCGGTTCCATTGACTTCCATGCGCTCGATTAGTTCGAATAATTCGAGTCCTTGATTACAAGTGAAGGTTATTTTCTCATTTGCCTTCTTGAAATATTCAGCTCTAAAATCTACTACCAGCATGGAGAATTTCCCTCTGCCTGCTAAAGCCAACTGACAAAGTGCCCCGGTGCTGAGTTCGGCAGCTCCTGCCATCGCAGCAAAATAAATGGACTTAAAAGGGTTTTGGGATCGCCAGAAATAAGGGATAGTGACTTCGCACTTTTCAGTTGAAAGAGTCTTGACTCTTAATCTCCAAAAAATGGCTGAGGGAAGCTTAGCAAGCATCGCAAACCAAAAAACTATAGGATTGCACATCTTTTTTTGATAGTCAATCGCTTTTGAATTCAGGGTAATTTGAGTTTGGGTAGTTTCCATAGCTTTATATTTGAAACTAAAAATAAAGAAAAAATGCTTCTGGTATTCTATTTGAACGCCAGAAAGAAATAACTATTTACCATGAAAAAGATTGTCACTTTTCTAGCCTTAGGATTGGTGCTTTATGCCTGCTCTAAAGTTCCTTTAACAGGAAGATATCGAATCGATGCGGTTTCAGATTCTGAAATAATGCCACTAGTCAATGAGCAATACAGCCAAGTACTAAAAGAAGAAAAAGTAGTCACGAATACTGCTCAAGGTCAAGCTGTGGTGCAGGTTGGTAAACGAATGGCCGCCGCTGTTGAGAAATTTTTGATCCAAGAAGGTTATCCTGAAATTGCCCAGTCCTTCGATTGGCAATTCAATTTGATTCAAAGTGACCAAGTTAATGCTTGGTGTATGCCAGGAGGGAAGGTTGCTTTTTACACGGGAATCATGCCTATTACCCAAGATGATACTGGAATAGCCGTGGTGATGGGACATGAGATTGCTCATGCTGTCGCAGCCCACTCCAGAGAGCGAATGTCAAATGGATTGGTCGCTAATTTTGGAATCAGTATGGTATCCTCCGCAATCGGTCAAAATCCAACCTTAACGCAATCTATTTTTATGCAATCAGTTGGTTTGGGAAGTGAAATGGGAATGCTTAGTTTCTCTCGAAAACACGAATTAGAGGCGGATGAGTTAGGACTTATTTTTATGGCAATTGCTGGATATGATCCTCGACAGGCTCCTGTTTTTTGGGAAAGAATGTCCGCAAATGGAGACGCAGCGCCCCCTGAGTTTTTATCCACTCACCCAGGACCTGACTCTAGAATTCAGAAATTGAATCAGCAAATGCCAAAAGCTATGCAGTACTATGAGGCGGCTAAGTAGGAAGGCAATAGAATCAAGATACTAGAGCCAAGATTAGAGAGAATAGTATCAAGTATTTAGAACCAAATAAAAAGTACAAATCAGGATGAATTGAGAATCAGTAGTTTGTTTGATTTTCATCATAGCGTTTGACAAGTAATCATAAAAAAGTCCGGAGGAATACCTTCGGACTTTTTATTTCTATAATTTTCGAGACAGTTAATTAATTTATCCAATTTCCCAAAATCTCTTTTTCGTAAGCTCTTGATTCTTATCTCTTGGACCTAACACTTAACCATTTAGTTATCAACTCTTGATTCTAATATCTCACTACTTAATTTTTACTGATTAAACCCTCTCAATTTCACCTGAGTGAGTTTTCGCTTGGTATCGAGTGGAAAATCACCGCGCATCATCCAGTCGTAATAGCCTGGCTCTTCTTTAAGCACTTGAGGAATGGTTTTTCCTTTTTGCTTTCCAAAATTGAAGACCTCTTCACCTTTGTCATTGAAGACAAATCTTCCTGCTAAATCAACCATTTTTTCATTGAGCAAGTCGTGAAGTTTTTTCATATCATTTTCAAAGACTCCTAATTTATTTCCCTGGAGATCTTCCATTTCTTGTCCTAGGTATCGCTCTATTTGAGAGGTGAACACATCCATTGTTGCCAAGGTATCGGCTTCAGCGCTGTGTGCATTCTTGAGGTCTTTGCCACAATAGAATTTGTATGCTGCCGTCAAATTCCGCTTTTCCATCATGTGAAAGATTTTTTGGGAGTCCAGCAGATTGCGCTTATCGAGATCAAATTCAATCCCTGATCTTAGAAATTCCTCCACCAAAAGAGGAATATCATATTTTAAGACATTGAAACCTGAAAGATCCGACTGGCCGATAAAGTTAAAAATCTCTCTTGACAAGTCCTTGAAAGTGGGTTTGTCCTTAATGTCTTTGTCATAAATCCCATGAATCAAAGAAACTTCCGGGGGAATAGGTACAGTAGGATTTACTTGTCTGGTATAGATTTCTTGTTCACCATCGGGGTGGAGCTTCACAATCGAAATCTCCACAATTCGATCAGTGGAAATATTTGTCCCAGTAGCCTCTAGGTCAAAAAATGCAATGGAGTTTTTTAGATGTAATTTCATGATTAGTTGAATTTTGCTTTGATCCCTTCGAGGTCCATGTTGTCATAGTTACCCGAACTCATCAAGAGCAGGTTGGAATTGGAATAGTCCAGTGATAAAAGGTAATCCTTTAATGCTGAGCTATCCGTAAATAATTTTAAATCGGGTCGCTTGAATCCATCTCTTAGAGTTTCCTCGTCCATGAGCTCAAGTTTTTTTAATGCTACTGCATGTGGGTTCAAATATACGATGGCAAGATCTGCGGAGGCCATTGTATTTGCATAATTGGGCAGAAAAGCCTTGTTGAGTGAGGAATAGGTGTGTAATTCCTGTACGGCAACCAATTGTCTTTCTGGAAATTGTGTCTTTACCGCCCGGACTGTTGCTTGCAGCTTAGAAGGCGCATGGGCAAAGTCTCTATAAATGGTGCTTGTTTCTGTTTCCAAAATTACTTCTTGCCTTTTTGCAGCTCCTTTAAATGATTGAATGCTATCGTAAAATGCTGCGGGTTTTATACCAAGAGACTTGCAGATATTCATCGCTCCTTGTAGATTCTGAAGATTATGTTCGCCGAAAATATGAATTGGAATTAACCCTGACTCGGTTTTGAGGAAAGTTTTTCCTGACTCGATCAGTGAAGGATGTGCCGTATAGGGAGTTTTCTTCCCTTGGATCTGGACACTTTCAGCAGCAGTTTTTACCAGCGGATCAGCAGCGCAATAAATCAATTCTCCAGCTGCAGGAGTCATTTCCATAAACTGACTAAAGAGTGATTTGTAACCCTCAAAATCAGGAAAGACATTGTAATGATCCCAAGCAATCCCGCTGACCAACGCGATATCATGCATGTAATGGAAGAATTTTGATCTTCGATCCAGCGGTGAAGTCAAGTATTCATCCCCTTCAATAATAATGATAGGGGCATCTGATAGTCTCACCATCAAATCAAACCCCTCAATCTGCGCTCCAACTAAGTAATCAAAATCAATTTTTTGATCTTTCAATACATGTAGAATAATGGAGGTAATCGAGGTCTTTCCATGAGAGCCACCGATGACGACTCTTTTTTTATCCCGACTTTGATTGAAGATGAATTCCGGAAATGAGTAAACTGGAATTCCGAGTTCTTGGGCTTTTTGTAGCTCGGGATTATCGATCCGTGCATGCATCCCAAGAATGATCCCATCCAGATTTTTGCTGATTTTCTCAGGAAACCATCCGTATGCCTCAGGCAAGATTCCAGCTTTCTCAAGTCGGGTTCGAGAAGGCTCATAGATCTCATCATCAGACCCTGTGACCTGATAGCCTTTTTGAACCAAGGCCAATGCCAAATTATGCATAACAGCTCCGCCAATGGCGATGAAGTGGTAGTTACTCATGTGGTTTCGGTTGTATTTCTACCCAAACTTAAAAATAATACCCCGGAGACGAACTCTATAAGCTGAATTTTAAAAGTTTTTTTGCGCTCCTACAATTTTGCTAATTTAAGGCTCCCAAACTTCCCCAATGCTTCCCGACAAATTTGCTTATTTAATTCTTTCTATTCTTTACCTCGTCGTCTGGTTGGTTATTTATTGGAAAAATCCTTGGAAAAGTGGAATGATCAAAGTAGGAGCAGTAGGAGGATTGATGGGAGTCGTCGCTGAGGTTTGGTACTTTCGGGATTATTGGCGTCCGCTGACTCTTTTTGGTGAAGGAGTAGTTGGAATAGAGGATTATATTATCGGTTTTGCTTTGTTCGGAGTAGGTGGCTACATCCATTCTTCTTTTACTAAAAAAGAAATAGATTACACCAGACAGACCGCTGCCAAAAACAAAGATTTCTTTTATTTATTTTTTTTTGGATGTGGAAGTTTGACATTGTTTAGTATGGTTTTAGGCATCCATTCAGGATATGTTACCTTTTTGACTTTTTTTCTTTTGTCTGTCTATATTTGGTTTCAGCGACCTGATTTGATTAGACTTTCCATTATTTCTGCCTTCGTTACGCTTTTTATTTCATTTCTCATTTATTATATCAATTTCAACTTCCTGTTTCCTGATTTTTGGGATAAATACGGCATGCTTGATCAGCCAGTTTTAGGATTTAAAGTGTTTAATATTCCGCTTTCTGAAATGCTATGGCATTTTTCTTGGGCGATGCTTTGTAGTATGTTCCGCAGTTACCGGAATGGTGTTTATTATAAGTAATTCCGAATCAAGGGCTTGATTTTTGCTCGTTAGACTGTTGATAACTTTTGTAAAAGTTGTTCAAAACTCTTGACTCAAAGAGAATACATTTGTTATATGACCGAGAAAAATATCAATCCAAGAATCACCCGCAAACCTAACTTATCTACGCCTTCATCTCAGCTGGGAAAAGTCCCTCCACAGGCGATAGATCTAGAAGAGGCAGTTTTGGGTGCTCTGATGTTAGAGAAAGACGCTTTAACTAATGTGATTGATATTCTCAAAGTCGAAAGTTTTTACAAAGATGCCCATCAAGTTATTTTTCAGGCAATTCTAGATTTATTCACTGATAGTCAACCTATCGACTTGTTGACAGTGACTGCTCAGCTTCGGAAAAATGGAGCTTTGGAGACTGCGGGTGGAGCTTTTTATATTACCGAACTTACCTCCAAAGTAGCCTCTGCAGCCAATATCGAGTACCATGCTCGAATCATAACTGAGCAATCAATCAAGCGGGAAATGATTCGAATCTCCTCCGATATTCAGCGGGATGCTTATGAAGAAACTACCGACGTCTTCGAGCTTTTGGATAAAATGGAGCAGAGTCTTTTTGAGATTTCGGAAAAGAATATCCGTAAAAACTACTCTGACATGAAGTCCATCATGCGGGAAGCAATCATCGAATTGGAAGCAAGAAAGCTCCAAAAAGATGGTTTGACAGGAGTTCCTTC
>CAWUWQ010000415.1:0-5406 GCA_963926065.1 uncultured Algoriphagus sp. | reverse complement strand
GCATCAAAGTTTTGGCGCTCTTCCAAGACCCGATTGAAGTCTAGGGTTTCTATCAAAAGCCCTTCTTGATCAGCCATTGGTTCGAGAATCCATTTACCATCCGGTCCTGCGATGCAGCTGCCACCATTGCCTAAGGTCTCTGGGCAATTCTTCAAGATCTCCTCCAAATGAGGCGTATCCGTCGGGAAGTCACTTTTTCGCATCAAGCTGGAAACAGAAATCACATAGGATCGACTTTCCTGAGCAATCATGCGGGTTATATTTTCGGTATTCCTTACCGCTCCTGGCCATACTGCGACATGAAGATTTTCACCTAAACCATAGAGTGCTGTTCGTGCAAGTGGCATCCAGTTTTCCCAACAGTTCAACCCGCCAACTGTAAATTCTTTTAGGGCATGTACTTGTAGTCCATTTCCATCTCCAGGCGCCCAAGTCAAGCGCTCATCGTAAGTAGGTTGAAGTTTACGGTGGACAGATTTGATCTCCCCTGAAGAATCGATGTAGACAAGCGAGCAATAAATGCTATGTCCACCCCGATCGATTGGTCGCTCAATAATACCTAGATAGATGGCGATTTGATGCTTTTTTGCTAATTCACAGATGGTTTTCAAATCTCCAGATTCCACGCTGACGGCATTTCGTAGGTAATGTGCATGGATCTCCTTTTGGATTTTATTATCCCAATCTGAAGCATGAGTAACCGATAGCCACCAAGGGTAGCCCGGCACCAGTCCTTCACCAAAAATGATCATTTCACAGCTTTTGAAAGCGGCCTCTTCAATAGATGAGGCTACTTTTTCTAGTGTTTTGTCTTTATTTAGCCATACCGGAGCAATCTGAGCTAGTGCGACTTTGAGAAGATGATTTGGCATTGGAATATTTTTTTGAAATCAAGGCAAAGAAAAAGATGTTTTCTGAGATCACAAAGTCTATTGATGTGGTGAAAAAGGGTGTCTATAAAAAAACCTTCAATTAGGACCGCTTAAACTTAGATGAAAGAATATACGAGTCTAATCTGAGGTATCGGAATAAATCCAATTTTGGGCCTAAAATAGCAAGGAAAAAGTCCGAAGACCTACCTCCTGCTGACAGGCTTGAGCTAGGTTTGACATTTAATTTTCAAGCTTCTGCCTAACCCCTGCTTCCTTGTTGGTTGACAGACTTTCATAAAAAAAGCGACTCAATATTAAGCCGCATTTCCCGAAAAATAAACCAACTTAATAAATTAATTCGTCACTGTTTCAGGTTCTAATTCGACCAATGCTACTGCTCCGTGAATGGCAGTCTCGTCTAGTTCTGAAAGCAAAATTTCTAACCGATCCAACACGGGAGCATACTTAAAACTAGAAAGCGCATGGTGTAATGATTTTTTAAATAGGGGATAGGTTTTACGGATTGAGCCGCCCAGCACAATTGCTTCTGGCGCCAATGCATACAATATATGCTTGATCAATTGACCTAAATGATGTCCGAATTCCTCAAATGCTTTCAGCGCTCTTTCATCACCCGCCAAAGCCAATTTGGCTAGCGTCTTTGGTTTTGAATTGTAATATTTGACAAAAAATTTACCGCTGCAGTAATGCTCAAAATCATAATCCAAGTAGGGAGCGCTACACCATTCTCCCGCCGCTGAGTTCACCCCGCTATAGATATGACCATTAATCACAATACCCCCACCAACACCAGTGCCAAGTGTGATTCCAACTAGGTTTTTGAATTTTTGGCCCACTCCAAATTTATGAACTCCCAAGGCAAAGCAGTTTGCGTCGTTGTTAATGAAAATAGGCTTTTCAAATCGATTGTAAAGGAATTTTTTGAGCTCCACGTGTTGAAAAGCCGGAATATTGGAAAGGCCTAAAACAATTCCCTCCTCGACATTGACTAATCCTGGAATTCCAATTCCAATTCCTGAGATCGCATAGGCGGAATAGGACTCAATAAACTGAGCAATTGTCTCAAGTATAAAGTCCTTACTCTCTTTGGCAGGAGTAGAAATAGACCGGATATCTTGTAGATGTCCATTGATTAATATACCTCCTTTGATGCCGGTGCCTCCGATGTCTAATCCTAAAATGGCCTTTTCCATTTACTGCAATTTTGGTTAATAGGTTAATCAAAAAGTCAAAAAGTTGTCAATCTTACGACAACCTTCTGATAAATAGGTTTGATATATATAAGGAGCTATTTATAGCATCCCCTCGATAGATTTTTCGAGCTCTCTAGCAGTAGCCAAAAATTCTCCCACATTCATTTCACGGAAGAATATCAGCCCGTGACTTGATCTCACTTTTGCTCGCTCATGGAGGTAGAAATAATTCTTGCCTAGCAGAAGCTGAATCGCATCCAATTGGCTCACCCAGATTCGCTTCGCAACGGTGCTGAATTTCCCTTTGTAAGCGTAGCTTGGGAATGAAGCATTCACTTGACTTAGGTAGCAATTGGCAAAAGAATCTTCCATTACGGACATATCTCCTAGCGATACAGGGACGATCACATTGACTTCATGTGGTTCAAATTTAAACCAGACATTACGGTAACCAATGATTCTTAACTCACTCAAGTCTTTCTCTTCACTCCATTTTTTAACCGCTGCGGCAGTGGCCTGGAGCACTTTATAATGTGTGTCTGGTCCGCTTCCTTCAGGATCAAGCGTTAAACTAATCTTGGTAGGGTTTACTTTTTTAAACATTTCCACGATCGGTTCTACATCACGGGTTTTATCAGGCTGCTCAGTGAAAATATCGCCGGTATAGAAACCCAGTCGCAAATGGTGGACATTCTTCACCTGTACACCGAAATGTGCCCAAACCAATTCTTCCTCAAACTCTCGGATCATACCTTTGAGCTTCTGGATTTTGGCAGGGTTTTTCTCCCCATCGTAGCTATTTCGAAGTATACTGATCACTTCATTGATCGTCTCTCGAAGCTGGGTCTTATTTTTGATTTCAAAGATAATAACCAAGGCTCTGATTACTCTATGGCAAAGGCCTCGCTGTCGCTCAAATGCATTTTCAGAAGCAACATTGGCTAGGAAATGGTAAACGTCCTTATCTGTTTTAAGCGTGTGTCCAATCTGGAAAAAGTCCTCAAAATTCACCATTTGGACTTTCCCTTCATCCAAGAGCTTTTTGGTAAACTGAAGCGTGCCAATCACGAATGTGTTTGTAACTGCAGTAAATCCAGAGGTCAAAACTGAGAAATGTGCTTCGTTGCTAGGCTCGTGTAGTTGATTGGTGATATGTGGAAGGATTCCCAGAGAAATATCATCATGGTGCGGTCCAGTATGCAAAAGCACCTGATCGGTCTCTTGTTCCAAGCCTTTTGCCAGTTTGGCCTCAATACTTTTCATGACCTGGTTGACTGTATCTTCCGAAAGCTCAGGAATCAGGCTCGTGTATTTGTCTGCTTTGAGATCAGCAAGTTTGATTCGGTGGCCGTATTTGCCTAGTTTTTTGCAAAGGTCTATTACAGATCGCTCTGTTTTTTCCCAACTCCACTCTCCTTTTTCATAATAGGAGTCCATGGAATCAGTAAGCCTTACTCCAGCACCTTTGGTCAGGTAGAATCGGCCATTTTTCAATTTCTGAAGGACAGTGGCTGGATAGATATTGCTGAGTTTGGTTTCCAGAGAATCTTTGACTATTCCTGCTTTGGCCTCCCCAGCTGCAATGATAATTCCAACAGCTTCCGGATTGTATACAATCGTATCCAAACCGATAGTAATAACCAAACGGTTAGCAGAAATTTCAATACCTCCAAGGTCTCCTGCCGCTACAGCTTGCGTTTCAAAGTTGGTTTCGGTTAATCTTGTGACTGAGAAAATATGCGATCCTCTGGTATTGAAAGCAATGTGACCATCTGGACCAATACCTCCTAGGAAGAAACCAATTCCCCCAGCATCTCGGATTCGTTGTTCATAGTCACCGCACCATTGATCGATGAGGTAGATTGATTGCTGTTGAAGCTTCTCTAATTCATTTTGCGGATCGCGGAATCGCAAGGAAAGGTCTACTTTGAGATCTGGAAATACTTTTGAAAAGTGAAGGCCATTGGCCAACGGTATTTCGTCAGAGTTAATAAGGATTGCCTTTTCTCTTGATAACCCAAAACCATCGATATAGAACTTATTGACGTAGTCGAAAAAGCTATTTTTCTGCGAAGATGATATTGGATAGAATTCGTCAATCTGTACGAAAGTTAAATCGTTCAGCACCGGTTTTTTGGTTGCGCCTAGTCCGTATTTATCCCGTACATCTTTTCCTTTTTTATTGTCCCAGTTATCTAGTAGAAATTGAGTCCACTTGATGAAAAATTCTGGTGATTTCCCAGTTGGTAAACTGATTACTCCTTGAGGATTAGCAGCAGTCCATTCCAAAAAGCGACAGGCTGTTAGTAACCCTAGTTTTGGAAAATTATCTACTTGTAGATAGGGAATCAAGGTACTGATCTTCTCCACACCGGATTCTTTGAGGAAAGACTTTTCTACTTCTGATAGTGGGTACTTACTTAACATAGGGTCTGG
The DNA here is from genome assembly GCA_963926065.1 of uncultured Algoriphagus sp. Taxonomy (GTDB): domain Bacteria; phylum Bacteroidota; class Bacteroidia; order Cytophagales; family Cyclobacteriaceae; genus Algoriphagus. Next base: position 884 of record CAWUWQ010000415.1, on the reverse strand, counting down.
TAAGGTTATTTTTTCGTAAGAATTATTTTTATTTCAAGTATATAATCCAAATTTTATAATCCAAATAATTGATTTCATTATCAATCATATCGAAATGAATTCAATTCTTTTTAAATAAAATTTTAATAAATCAAGGTTTTTCAGTTAACTATTTGGTAGTACAAATCTAAAAAAAAGTTTTGAATTATATTATACTTTTATAAAAATTTTATAAAAGTATAATATAGAAAGCCAATAAACTTCGATTCAAATGCTAGACTTGCGAGTTCCTGGACGAAATCACTTTTTAATCAGAATTTCAGATCGAGTCTGGATCAGACTCTTGCTGCACAAAGAGACACCTAAAAATTATTTTCTGTAAATTCCCTTATGATTATACTAGTGACCGGAGTATCGGGTACAGGGAAGACCACAATTGGCCAAAAATTGGCAAATCATTACCAACTTCCTTTTTATGATGCTGATAAATTTCATCCTGCCATTAATATTGAAAAGATGAGCAATGGATTTCCGCTCAATGACGAGGATCGAATGCCTTGGCTCCAAATATTAGTAGATCTACTTCGCAATTCTATTCCCACTGGAGGTGCTATTTTAGCTTGTTCATCGCTGAAAGAGTCTTACCGCCAGATACTCCATATCAGTGAGAAAGTAAATTGGATTCACTTGAAAGGAAGCAAGGAATTGATATGGGAACGGATGCTGGCTCGAAAGAATCATTACATGAAGGCCAGTATGCTCGATTCTCAGTTCGCGACTTGGGAGGAACCATCCTATGGATTGAAGTTGGATATCGATCAAAATCCAGAAGAGATGTTAGCTGCTGCGATTAATTACTTAGAAAACCAAATGGAAAATTGCGGATCATTCCCTAACCTAAATCC
>CAWUWQ010000414.1:0-12691 GCA_963926065.1 uncultured Algoriphagus sp. | reverse complement strand
GAGGCGATATATTCATCGTCATTCATATCCATGGCGATCATCACTCCTTCATACTCTTTCCCCTCTACATCACCCTTTAATCCATGCAGCATAGTTTTTACAGCGTATTCAGGATGTCCTTGTATTCGCTGAGAGCCTGAGAATGCAGGTGCGATCAATTGTCCATTTCCTGTTGGGGAACCCAAACCTTTTGGTCCATGACAAGTGGAGCAATAGCTATCGAAGATGGATTTACCCTTTGTAAACAATGCCAACTCAGCTGGCTCAAATTTGGTAGTAGCTGCATTTTTTGCTTCTTCAATCTTTTCTAGAATTTGAGTTGCGACCAATTGAGGTCCCTTTGCAGAATTTGAGGCTAAAGTGGATGTCATCAATTCCTCGACATGATCAGTTTTTAGGATATAAGCACTGAACAGTCCTTGAATGATCACATCAACATCTTGATCCTTGGTCATTTCTTTATAATCAGCCGACAAACTCTTTTCGCCATACTTGTAAAGAGTTTCGCTAGCTCTTAAGGCCTGAATACGGATTTTAGGGTTAGGATCCTTTAGAAGTGCTCTAAGTAGGCCTACTTTCAAAGAATTTAATCCCTCCAATGTCCAAAGTGCATGGATTCTTGCCAGTTCATTCTTGGAGATCTTGGCCATTTTCTCCAAATCACTAACAATGGATTTATCCTGATTCAAAATCATCAGCTGCTGTGCCTGATCTCTCCACCAGCCATTTGGGTTTTCCAGATGTCTGATTAACTCAGGCGAAGTCTCCTCATACATTCTAGGTATTTCAGTATTTCTTGGAATTCCTTCGTAAGTCAATCTCCAGATTCTACCATTCCCAATGACGTCATCCATTTGGTACTGCTGGATTTTTGTTCTTAAGTAGCTACCTTCTTGCGTCCAGTTTCCTTCTTGGATGATCCCACGATACATATCGACGATATACATTGTTCCGTCGGGTGCAGTTGCCATATCCACTGGTCTAAAAAGTGGGTCAGTAGATTGGATAAACTCAGACTGGGAATCCACGTATTTATTTTGAATGTAGGTCAAGCCTTCTTCCTTCTCAGTATTGACCTGCCTGACTATTCGTCCTACAGGTTCACCATAAAAATATTGGCCAACAAGTTCCTGAGGCAATCTATCCCCTCTAAAGACATCATTTCCTGCTGCTCCAGTGACATTATTCAGGGATCCATCAGGATTTGCTTCCTTCATTCCAGGTTGGAAATCTGCCAATTTCACTAAGCTGTACGGAACTCGAAAACCATCTTTCCACTGGCCCTTTACAGTGAAGTTACCATAGACAATCGGGAACTGGAATCCTTGTGGAACTCCTCCTGCCCCATCTTGGAACCAAAGTTTACCATAGTTATCCTGAGTAACTCCCCACTGTCCCCATGGATTTCCGCTTGGTTCCTGAATTACACCATCTGCTGTCCAGCGAATTCTTTTTGAATTATAGGTACTATACATCCAGTTATCCAAAGCCCAGGTAAGGAAAGTTGTTTGATGTTCTACATTTCCTGAGCGGCCTAATCCTGAAGCAAAAAGTTCTTTCTTATCAGCCATACCGTCATTATCAGTATCCGTGTATTTGTAAACATGGTCCTCATTCGATTCCATTGAAAGAATAGAATTCTTTCCAAAGGGAACCACAAATCTGGGGAAAACAAGACTATCTAAAAAGATTATACCTGTTTCATAAGTACCATCATTGTCTTTATCCTCCCATCTTGATATTCTTGAAGTCGGCATCAATTCTCCATTGGCATCGAGGTCTTGCATATACGTTCTCAGTTCAAGGACATACATTCTCCCATTTCCATCAAATTGGATGGCTGCAGGTTCTCTAATTTGAGGTTCAGAAAGCACCGGATCCATACTGTAACCAGGCTTAAGTATAAAGGACTTCTTTTCCTCATTGGCAGAAACGGGAATTACCGGAGGTTTTGGAGATAAATCAATTCCTTTCCAAGTCGAAGATTCCAAATCAATTCCTTCTGGTAAGGCCACTGAAGGATATGGAGCCTCCATTCGCTTCGGGTCCAAAGATTCTGAAGGAGAAATATCGAAAGGAGATCTTTCTTGCTCACAGGAAGCAAATAGTGTTGCTAAAGGAACTAAGAAAAGGGTTTTTCTAGTTAAGGAACGCATCTATAATGGAAGTCTTTATTAATGTGGACAATTGAAGATTTGGCAGATAAGCAAATAACTGATATCAAATTATTAAATAATTGTCTTTTATAGCTGAAAAAATCCACATTCTACATGAAAGGTTATTTTCATATTGAATTTGAGAAATGCTAAAAAAGAATCAAATCTAGGTTAAGAAGCCTGACGGGAAAAAATCATTTCCTAAAAGGCTCAATTGATTTTGAATAAAGAAGGTAGACAAAGTGGGTTGGAATTGAAAAATAATTTAAAAAGCAAAAAGGGAAACATTTCTGTTTCCCTTGATAAGCCTCTTGCCGGGATAGTCACTATAGCTATCGCGGACTCCGTTGCACGGAACTGAAATTGGGACTCCTTATATAATGGTTTTTTGTCGCTATTAAAGTAGCTTAGAGACAAATGATATTCTGTGATTTAAAATCGAAACTTAAAATAAAATATAAGATACTAATTTTCAATTAGATATAAATGTTGGAATTTTAAATAAGAGGACTGGAATTTAATATCAAAATAGAAATTTCGGGATGGATCTGAAACTGCCCTAGGTTTAGAGCAACAAGGGTTTCACGAGATTACGGGTAAAGTCCTAAATTCACATTTATCTTTCGCGGAACTATAGTAGTGACAGAAAGTTTTCGGTTACGAAGGCTACAACCTCTTGAAGCCTGAAAACGTTAGCGTTAACTTAAAACAAAATTCAGTACTAAAAATGAACAAGACTTTTAGAATTTTAAAAAAAGCGGTTATTTACCTTGTTTCTATCTTTTTACTTCTTGCAATTACAGGTTACGTTTATCTCTACATACTTCCAAAAGGACCTGAAATTACAGAAATAAATAAAATTAATATTGGAACAGACTCATTTGTTATCTACGCTTATAAAGATAGTGAGAGAAAATCGATTAAGGTATGGACTTACAAACCTGATAGTTGGAATGATAAAGACAAAATAGTTTTTGTTATGCACGGAGGAGGACGTAATGCGGATGACTATCTTAATGCTTGGACTGAATTAGCGGACAAAAACAACCTACTAATAGTTGCACCTGAATTCGAGAATAAGTTTTCAAAACATACAACGAATGACTATCAGGAAGGGAATTTATTTACCTTTTTTGGAACTAAAAACCCAAAAAAAGAATGGGCATTTACAGTTGTAGAAAATATATTTGACCATATCAAATCGGTCAATAGAATTACAAACGACCAATATGATATTTTTGGACATTCCGCTGGTGGACAATTTGTGCATAGAATGGTATTGCTAATGCCCGAATCGAGAATTAGAATAGCTATCTCTGCAAATTCTGGATTTTACAGTTTACCAAACGAGAAACTTGAATTTCCGTATGGTATTCAAAATACAGGAATAGATTTACAAAAATCTTACAATAAGAGATTGATTATTCTATTGGGCGAATTAGATAATGACCCAAGTTTAGGGACTTTTAGAACAACTGATTTGGCTATGGAACAAGGAGCGCATAGATTGGAACGTGGAACATTTTTTTTTAATGCGAATAAGGAATTGAAGAACAAAAATAATTGGATATTTAACTGGGAAATGGACACTATAAAAAATGTAGGCCACGAGTATAAAAAAATGTCTGAAAATGCAATTAAGTGGATAAAAAACTAACTCTGACAACCAGGTTTTCATTGCGTGCGATGCACGAACAATGGTCCTGATAGACACCTTAGATTTGATTGATTGAAAAAGCTAAGATTTTTTAATATAATTAAAGCCCTGTCAGGTACCTACTGCTTTCTATCTGAATACTTCTTAAGCAATTTTTGGCCTATTTCAGGGAAACGAATAAAATCCTCAACATACTTCCTTGATTTTATTTTTCTTAATGTATGCTTCTATTTTTATTGCTTGCTTTTTCAATGAGCAGGCTAAGCTAATTTTCATCTTCCAATCAGATGAGATTTTAGTGTAAGAATATTGGAACAAATGAGAATTATGTTCTATCTATCAATCGACGCTCAATATCTTCAGTTTGACCGATATAATACTTATCGGTTTGTGCAAAATAAAGAATGTAGATAAAATGGGTTGGCATTGAAAAATAATTTAAAAAGCAAAAAGGGAAACAGAAATGTTTCCCTTTTTGAGCCTCTTGCCGGGATCGTCCCGATAGCTATCGCGGACAGCCTCCTACTGATCTTCGACCAGATACTTATCAAAAGATTTAATCTATCTAAGTGAAATAGAATCAAGCATAGAACAAAAAAACCACTCATTTCTGAGTGGTTTTTGAGCCTCTTGCCGGGATCGAACCAGCGACCTACTGATTACAAGTCAGTTGCTCTACCAGCTGAGCTAAAGAGGCCTTTTCCTTATGGTGATGCAAATATAGGCCTTCGATTTGTTCACTCCAAACCCCAAGAAAAGAAATATTCTATCTATCTTATTCTGAGTGAGATTAATTTAAAATTCCTTCAAAATCGAAAGCTTCTTTTTCAGTTTATCAACTTCCTCCTCTGCTTTTTGAATCTTGATATCAAATTGATCTTTTAGCTTATCTGCAGTTTTCGATGAAGCGAAAAACTCTAAGTTATTTTTCCAAAGTGTTATATTATTCTCTAGCTCTGAAATCTGCTTTCGGATTCCGTGTTCCTTTCTATTTAGTGTTTTTGCAGCGTTTGGATCGGATTGAATCTGATTCAAGTTCAATCTAAATAGGAAGTCTTCTCTTCCTGAACCTGCAGAACCTAATTTTTCTAGACAAGTATCTACAGCTATTTTGAATTCTGCAGCCATCTCTTTAATACTTTTACGCGGAACAAACCCAACTTCATTATAGGCGCTTACCAATTCTGTAAGTGTTTCTTCTGAAGGTGAATCAGTAGCTAACTGCACAATCCGCTGGCAAATCTCCTGCTTCTTTTTAAAGTTATCTTCAAATTCAGCATTGGATTGCTGATTAGCATTTCTTCGATTATCGAAAAATGTATCACAGGCAGATTTAAACCTTTTGTATAGGGCATCCCGATGTTTCTCCGGCGTTGGACCTAATTTTTTCCATTCTTGCTGCAGCTTCACGAGAGCATTTGCGGTATTCTGCCAATCCGAACTCTCAGCTAATTCTGCGGCACTAGTGATTAGTTCTTCAGCTTTTGCTTGGTTAGTTGCTCTTATCTCATCCAGTTCTTTGAAGAACAGATTCTTGTTATGGAAAAACTGCTTAAACCCTGCCCAAAATGATTTATTAATTTCCTTTCCAGATTCACGGGTCACTGGGCCAATTTTTTCCCAAGCCTTCTGAATTTCAAGGATTTCTTTAGTCTTGATATTCCATTCTCGGATTCTGCTAGCTTTGAAATCGCCGAAAGTCTTTAATTTCTCAATTAGAACTTCCTTTTCATCTTGATTTTTTTGGAAGACCTCTTTTTGTCCCTCATAAAAATTCTTTCTACGATCATAAACAGCATCAGATGCTCCTTTAAATCGCTGCCAAAGTTTTTCCTGCTCATCTCGAGGAACTGGACCGATATGCTTGTATTCTTCATGGAGATCATTAAGAGACTTAATGGCATCCTTCAGATCTTTTACATTTTTAAGTGCTTCTGCTTTTTCGCAAAGCTCTGTTTTAATCTCTAGATTCTTTTTGCGATCGAGTTCTTTAAGTTCAAAATAGATACTTCTATTATCATAGAATCGGTCCATTAAGGCATTATAACTAGCCCAAAGACTTCTATTTTGTGCTGCAGGAACCTGTCCAATAGATTTCCAAGTATCTTGAATATCCTTAATCGTGGTGATACTAAGGGTAGTTTCTTCTCCATCAACCAAATCACGAAGCTTATTTAAAAGATCCGTTTTTAATTGAAGGTTGGAGTCTTTTTGACGTTCTGCTTCCTTTCGGAGATTACCAAGCTGCTTTTTGAACTCATAGTAATGCGTGTTAAACTCCCGCTCCTCATCACTAGGGCGAAAATCAAAGTCATCATCAGTACCGCCTTCTGCTTTGAATTTCTCTAAAGCTTCTTCTTTCTCCTTATTAGTAAATTCATCAAAGGCAGCTTTGATTTCATGAACAACTTTATCCAGCTTGAATGGATTATTTCCTTGAACCTTCTTTTGAAGGAAAACTAATAGTGCTTTTTTTGATAAAGAAGAAATCTCTTCTTCTTCTGAATGATCATCTTCTTCCTCCTCATTTTCAGAATCCGGATCTTCTGTACCGCCATCGTTTGAAGATTCTACAGGAGCAGCAGCCTCAGCGACGATTTCAGAAGTCGCTTCAAGTAAGTCAACTTCTACGACCAACTCCGTTTCAACAACAACTTCTTCAGAACTTTCAGTAGGCGTTTCCGACTCCTGAATTTCAGGTTCTTCTTCTTTTATTTCAGAAATTGCAGTAGATGGCTCCGAACTTCCCGAAGTTTCATCCACAATCTCAACTTCTTCAACAGCTGTATTTGCAACAGGATCTAAACTTGTTTCCACTGAAGCTTTTACTTCTTCTTCGGATTCAGTTTCGAGCACTTCGCTTGTCTCAGCTACATTTTTAGGGGATTCGGGATCTAACTCTTCCTCATCTTTTGAGGTAATGGGTGATTCGGAATTCTCTTTACCCTTTGCGTCCATCGATTTGGAATCTTGGGTCACCTTGTCTTGATCAGACAATTCGTTACTTTTCTCAGTCATAAAAACGGTACTATTTCGAGGCAATATGGTCAAAAGTAGGCATTTTGCCTAATTTAATCTTGGATCCAAAGGATAATTTGCGATTACTTTATACTCGCCTCCCATGTTTTTCAAGAGGTTTTTCCATAGCTCTTCTGGAGTGTACTCAAAATTTTCAACCTCCAGATTTTGAGTGCAAATTATCCAGGTACTTTCTTCTAGCTCATCCTTTAACTGTCCCGCACTCCAGCCACTATATCCCAAGAAGAATCTAACTGAATCAGAATTAAATTGACCGAGCTTCAATTTCTCTTGAAGTGTATCAAAATCGCCTCCCCACCATAGATTTTTTCCTAGTGAAATGCTTCCATCAAGAACTTTATCTCCGAAATAAATAAAGTGAAGGGTGTTTTGCTCCACAGGCCCTCCAACGAATACATTTATATCCAAAAAGCTCAGTTCCTCTACCAATTCGCCAACTTTCAAAATTGAAGGCTTATTAAGCACCAATCCAAAACTTCCCTCTTCGGAATGCTCGCAGAGTAAAATCACAGATCTGACAAAATTCTCATCCTGTAGGAATGGTTCGGAGATTAATAGATCTCCTGCCTTTGCATTTGCGGTTTCACCTTTATTCATAAGCGAGCTAATAAGAATTAGCGAAAAATATAAAGCATAATTTTTTAAATGCAATGGCAATGGTACTTTTATCTACAAGAAATCTAGTCAGAATATAACATCATGGAAATTTCATCTATTCGTAAAGAATACACGCTCAAATCACTTGATAGTAAAGAATTAAATTTTGATCCAATAGCTCAGTTTAAAATTTGGCTTCAAGAGGCTTTAGCTTCAGAAGTTTTAGAGCTAAACGCGATGACTTTATCGACTATAGGATTGGATGGTTCGCCAAATGGACGAATAGTGTTATTGAAAGAAGTTGACCATGGCTTTGTTTTTTTCACAAACTACCAAAGTGAAAAAGGAAAAGAACTTGAGATTTCAGGAAAAGCTTCATTAACATTCTTTTGGGCAGAATTGGAGCGTCAGGTTAGAATAAAGGGGGTGGTTAGCAAAATAGCAGAATCAGAATCAGATGAGTATTTTTTCTCGCGTCCGATAGGGTCTCAAATTGGAGCTTGGACTTCACCTCAAAGTCAAAAAATCGAGTCCCGAGAAATTTTGGATCAAAGACAGAAGGAAGTGGAAATGAGATTTCAAAAAGAGCCAATGATCAGACCTGCACACTGGGGTGGCTATCGATTGATTCCTAGCTCAGTTGAATTTTGGCAAGGAAGACCTAGTAGACTTCACGATCGTATATGCTATAAAATAGGGAATGATGGCTGGTCTATGGATAGATTGGCACCTTGATTAAATTAAATTGAATAAATCGGTTACTCCTGGAATTCGTTCTACAGTGAAGCCCTCTCCGTATTTCACCATAATTTTATGTCCAAATTCTCTAGCTCGGGCCTCTATAAATGGTATGAAATCTGGATCTGAGATAAATGAGGTAGGCTCTTTACTAGTAGGATCATAAAACTGAGATCGAAAAGCCATAATGCTATCAATTTTTGTTTGCCAATAGGGAGTAATGTCTACAACAAAATCAGGGTTAATAAAATTATTCTGGATATAATGGTAAACAACTTTTGGGCGCCACGGGGATTGATTTATACCCTCAATAGAAGTTTCAATCTTAAGAAGACCACTCATAAAACAAGCCTGAGAAGCAAGACTTGAACCTTTACCATGGTCAGGATGCCGATCAGAAATGGCATTTGCAATGACAATTTCTGGCTGATATTTTCTGATCATTTCCACCAATTTAAGTTGGTGAGTTTCATCATTTTTGAAAAACACATCTTTGAACCCTACATTTTCCCGTGCAGAAAGCTGAAGGATTTTAGCTGCTTTAGCTGATTCTTGAAGTCTGATTTCTGGTGTACCTCTTGTACCCATTTCACCTTGAGTAAAATCTACCACTCCAACTTTCTTTCCCTGTGCTACTAAAGCGGCTATTGTGCCAGAGCAACCAAGTTCTGCATCATCAGGATGTGCTGCAAATACCAATACATCAAGCTTTGTCATAAGATCTAATTCTTTGGTTATCGAATTTTCAAGTTTTGACCAATTTTCAAAATTGATCGGGTTGAAATTCCATTCAATTTAGTCAGAGAACTTACTGATACCCCGTACTTTCTAGCAATTGCACCTAAATTTTCTCCTTTTTTTACTCGATGATAGGCATTTGTACGAGCTACAGATGTACTTCCGACAACATGAGAAAATAAGGAAGGAGTAATTAAATAATTTGGCCCTGCGATAGAGTTATTTTCAAAGTCATAGACTTTTTGAGTATCGAAAGCAAGCCCTCTATATCGGAGCTCATAGTGCAAATGTGAACCCGTACTCCTACCTGTATTTCCACCTTTTGCAATCAAGTCTCCTGCTTTCACTTCTTGACCAATTTCAACCAGTTGTTTAGAAAGGTGCCCATAAAGAGTTTCCAAACCATTTTTGTGTCGAATAACTATATAGTATCCATACCCATATCTGTCGTATGATTTGATCCGCACAATTCCGTCAAATCCACTATAAACTGGGTCACCTGTGTTAAGGTCGAGATCAGTTCCATAGTGCCATCTTCTCCATCGGTAACCAAAGCCCGAAGTTACAGGCGTATTATCTAGGGGCATTTTCCAATCATAGCCGAAAAAAGGATCATATAATCTAACATTTACCGAGTCTTTGAAACTCTTCAAATCAAAATTATAAATATCGATTTTGTTTGAATCCCATGAAGAATAATGCTCATAGGCAGTCACCCAGATACTATCAATCAGAATTTGTTCAGATATTTTGACCAATTGATTGGTAGGTGCCCAAATCATAATCGGTCTATCTTCACTCACTATTGAGCGAACTCGGCCAAGATTTACATTATTTTCAAAAATAATGGAGTCTGTTACTGATGAGAGAGTTTTAAGATAGGTGCTTTGATCAAAGCCTCTGAGTTCTATTGTTTTTCGCTCTTGACTTCCACCTGAAGACGGACTTGTATTTTTCTTTATAATCTTAGGAAAAATTTGAGCATTGGTTTCTGACAAACCAATGCTCAAAAAAGCACCTAAGAAGAAGATTATAAAGAAATACCTCATTTATTATATTAATGATTCTCGAATTCAGCCAGAAATCGCTCGGCGTCTAATGCTGCCATGCAACCGGTTCCTGCTGCTGTGACAGCCTGTCTATAAATATTATCCTGCGCATCACCACAAGCAAAAACGCCCTCAACATTTGTTTTAGTACTTCCAGGAATTGTTTTGATATATCCTGATTCATCCATATGGATAAAATCCTTAAATATTCCAGTGTTTGGTTCGTGTCCAATAGCAACAAAGAAGCCAGAAATTGCAATATCTAATTTTTCCCCTGTTTTATTGTTGAGAAGCCTCACCCCTGTCACTTCCTCTTCTCCCAGAATCTCTTCAGTTTCTGTGTTCCAAAGAATTTCAATCTTCGGGTTTTTCATTACTCTACTTTGCATGATTTGAGATGCACGCATCTCCTCTTTCCTGATGATCATGTAAACTTTACTACAAATATTGGATAGGTAGGAAGCCTCTTCACAAGCGGTATCTCCTGCTCCAACAATTGCAACTTCCTGTCCTTTAAAGAAAAAACCGTCACAAACTGCGCAAGCGGAAACTCCTTTTCCATTAAGTCTAGCTTCGCTTTCTATACCCAGCCATTTGGCAGAGGCTCCTGTTGAAATCAAAACCGTATCTGCTAGAATAGTTTTTTGCTCGTCAATTTCTACATGATAGGGTCTTTTTGAAAAATCTACTTTTGTAGCCAATCCGTATCGAACCTGAGTTCCAAACCGCTCTGCCTGCTTTCTGAAATCTTCCATCATCTCTGGGCCCATCACTCCATTAGGGTAGCCTGGATAATTTTCCACATCATTGGTAATCGTAAGCTGGCCTCCAGGTTGCCCCCCTGTATAAAGAACAGGAGATAATCCAGCTCGAGAAGCATAAATAGCAGCTGTATATCCTGCAGGTCCAGAACCGATGATCAAAACCTTTACGTGTTCGTTTTCTTGACTCATTAATTGATGATTAAAATCAGGCAAATTTTGTTAATTCTCAGGCCTCCTCAAAACTGGCAATTGTTAAAATTTCCAAACATGAGTTAGGGCTGATTTAAGAGAGATTTGGTGTAAATTAAAAAAGGGGTTAAAAAAACCCCCTTTATTTGTTCTTACTATCCAAGGTAAGGCTTGAGGGTCTTACTCCTTGAGGTATGTCTTAATCGTCTAATCGCTTTCTCCTTAATTTGGCGGACACGCTCTCTAGTCAAATTGAATTTCTCACCAATCTCTTCGAGGGTCATGGCATGCTCACCATTCAATCCAAAATATAAAGTTATCACGTCTGCTTCTCGCTGAGTTAATGTAGATAACGCACGCTGTACTTCTTTACGAAGGGAATCTTTCATCAAGCCATCATCAGGCTTTTCATCTCCATCATTTTCAAGCACATCTAATAAGCTATTCTCTTCACCCTGTACAAATGGTGCATCCATGGAGACGTGACGACCTGAAATCTTCATAGTGTCTACGACTTCGTTTGCAGTGATTTCTAACACTTCTGCAAGTTCTTCAGGAGAAGGCTCACGCTCAAACTTTTGCTCTAATTCGCTAAAGGTTTTACTGATTTTATTCAGTGAACCAACTCTATTTAGCGGCAAACGCACAATTCGAGATTGTTCTGCCAACGCTTGAAGTATTGACTGTCTAATCCACCAAACTGCGTATGAGATGAATTTGAAACCTCTAGTCTCATCAAATCGCTGAGCAGCCTTGATCAAACCCAAATTTCCTTCATTGATCAAATCACCTAATGAAAGTCCTTGGTTCTGGTACTGTTTTGCTACCGAAACGACAAATCGTAAGTTGGCTTTTGTGAGTTTTTCGAGTGCAAGTTGATCGCCCTCTCTAATTCGTTTCGCCAATACTACCTCTTCATCTGCCGTCAACAGGTCTACCTTACCAATTTCTTGAAGGTATTTATCCAGAGATTGACTTTCTCTATTGGTAATCTGTTTGCTAATTTTTAGCTGCCTCATTCAGGTATATGATTTGTGAAATTCAATTAAACATTACTCCGATTAAACCTTCTATAATTATCCTTGTGGACTAGAAGCTGGTTTTTCCGGTTTTGGTAAAAGAGCTTTTCTAGAAAGCTTGAATTTTCCAGTTCGTTGATCTACATCGATTAATTTAACCATTATCTCTTCTCCTGGCTCCAGTACACCGTCCATGGTCTCTAATCTCTCCCACTTTATCTCAGAGATATGAAGTAAACCATCTTTGCCTGGCATAAATTCCACGAAGGCTCCAAAAGGTTGAATGTTTTTCACTTTCCCAGTATAAGTCTCTCCTATTTCAGGCTGAGCCACGATTGCTTTAATACGAGCAAGTGCCGCATTAAGTTTATCTTGATTTGCAGAGAAAATATTGATTTTACCCTGATTGTCAACTTCCTCTATTACAATAGTCGCTCCAGTGTCTTTCTGAATTTCCTGGATCACTTTTCCTCCAGGTCCGATTACTGCACCAATCAATTCTTTAGGAATCATCATGATGAAGGATCTTGGAGTATGCGGCTTCAATTCTGCCCTAGGTACTGAAAGTGTTTTATTGATTTCATCCAAAATATGAAGTCTTCCCGCTTTAGCTTGATGTAAAGCTTCTTTCAATACTGAGTAATCCAAACCTTCAACTTTAAGGTCCATCTGGCAAGCAGTGATTCCTTTGGCAGTTCCAGTAACTTTAAAATCCATATCACCTAGATGATCCTCGTCACCAAGA
>CAWUWQ010000413.1:0-25656 GCA_963926065.1 uncultured Algoriphagus sp. | reverse complement strand
CTTAAAAAATGTTTGAAATCCACAAACTCCGTGTAGAGATAGGGCACCAAGACTTGACCGCCACCAAAGATCAAGCTTCCGTTTCGATAGAAGTTTTCGAATAGAATAATTGACTGGGATTTGGTAAGCGCTCCAAGGATCGCAGCAAGGGCTAAGGTTCCTGCCCATAAGTAAAAATTTGCCCATTGAATTTTGAGAGGGGTATCTTTTTCAAGTTTAGGTTGCTTTTTGTACTTAATCGAAGTACTCAGTCCTCCACCGAGCAGAAGCATGGGAAATATATAAGGGGAGCTATAAAAGAATGAAATGAAGGTAGAGATTAGCACCAATACCATTGCCTCCGTGGTTTGGATCATTTTTCCGATGGTCTTTTGCGCTGCGAAAATGATAAACCCGATGGCCATAGGCTGTATGAATCGAGCAAAATTTAACGCCCCAGGGGTGTTTTCTTCTAAAAAAATAATTAGGATTGCTGCCAAAATCATAATCAGCGTAGCAGGTAAAATCCATACTACTAAGGCCAGGTAGGCTAAATTTGGGCCTCCTACACGATAGCCAATGGCAGAAATCAATTGAGTAGAGGAGGGGCCGGGAAGCATATTGCAAAGTGCATTCAACTCCCAAAGCTCCTCCTCCGAAATATATGCTCGCTGTTTGACCATTCGCTCCAAAAGCATGGCAAGGAAAGCCTGAGGTCCACCAAATGCAGTCAATGAAAGTGTTAATGTATCCCTCAGAAAAAGATAATACCGCACTTTTGTGACTGACATGGCTTATTTCTTTAAACCAAGTTCACGAAGTCGCTCCTCCAAAAATTCTCCTGCAGTGGTATCTTGGAATTTTTTTGGAGAATCATTGGATACGCAGCTTTCTAAACAAGTCAGATCCATTTCGGATCGTGGATGCATGAAAAATGGGATGGAATACCTACTGGCATTCATTTTCTCTCTTGGAGGATTGACTACCCTATGAATTGTCGATTTTAATTTTTTATTAGTCAACCGTTCTAGCATATCGCCTACATTGACGACCAACTGATCAGGCAAGGCAGTAATTGGAATCCATTGCCCATCCATACGGAGTACCTGAAGCCCGTCAGCACTCGCGCCCATAAGAAGTGTAATCAGATTGATATCGCCATGTTCTGCTGCTCTTACTGCGTCTGCAGGGACCTCATCAGGGTTCTCAATCGGGAAATAGTGGATCTGTCTTAAGATAGAATTTCCATGAGCGACTTTGCCTTCAAAATAATTTTCTTCCAAATCCAAGGATAGGGCAATAGCTCTCAACATGGCCTTACCAGTATTTTCCAAAGTTTGAAAGGCTTCATTGGCATCGTGTTGAAATTCCGGAAGTTCTTCTGGCCAAACATTTTCGGGATATTCTGCTTTGATGGGATCGGTATCAGGAATAGTTGCTAGCTCTTGGCCCACATGATAAAACTCCTTCAAATCTCCGGTATTACGACCCTTCGCATGCTCTTTACCTTTGCCTGTATAGCCGCGTTGAAATCCGATTTCCGGTTTTTCGTAGCGTGATTTCACCTCATCAGGAAGTGAGAAAAATTCCTTAATCGAACTGTATAATCTATCTTGAAGGTCTTTAGAAAGGCCATGGTTTTTGATCGCGACAAACCCAATATTCTGATAAGCTTCTGCCAACTTGTTGACAAAAGCTTTCTTTTGGGATTCTGAACCTGTCGTAAAATCTGCTAAATCTAAACTTGGAATTTCATCAAATAAGATGTCCATGTGAGTTGTATTTAAAATTTGAAACTCAAATTTATCCTTAAATTAAATATCTTTAGTCTCAATTAACCTTTACTATGAAGAAATTCCTTCTTTTGACTTTGCTAGCTTCCATTTTTTGCTCTTGTGCGAATCAAAAAGAGCGAATCAATGAAGAAGTAGTAAACGGACCGCTAGATTCTGCTGAGACGAATGTGAATCTTCCGAAGGTGAGTTTTTTTCAATATGCGGATTCATCTGCATTTCCTGATGCGATCTTAGAATTATATACGCCACTTGGTAATCAGGTTTTCAAACCGGGAAAAGTGCCTTTTGAGTTCAACATAAAAAATTATCCTTTTGAGTTATCGGCCAACCAAGAATTTAAATTGTTCAACATCCTAAACGGTAGCGATCCAGTCGGATTTTATTCTCCTATTTTTCAGCGGGATTTGGCACAAGGAAGTTATCGAGTGGTTGCTTACCTAGTAGATCAGGAAGGTCTAGCGTTGAAGAATTTTGGGAATTATGTGGATCGTGATTTTCAAGTAGGTGATTCAAGACCTTTTCCATATTCAGCAGAACCTTATTTGGCACTCAATTTCCCGAGATCAGATCAAGTGTATGATACAGGAAATGAAATAATTATAGATTTCTTGGTGATTGGTGGAGACATGCAGCTCGACGGGCTTAAAGTTCTAATTGAAGTGAATGAATTCACATACAGCACTGAAAAAATGACTCCAGTAAGACTTGTTAATCTTTCCGCAGGAGAGTATAAAGTCAACGTTAAATTGACTCGAGTAGATGGGAGGGAACTCGAAGGGCCCTTTTCCAGCTTGATTAAGACCATCATTGTCCGATAACATGCTTATCTTTAAGCTCTCATTCTTTAGCTCAACTCATGCTATTAGTTAATCATATCAAAGAAAATTTCACCGAGTTTTTATCGGGATTACAAAAGAGAAACTTTCCAGATGCGGAGTCAATCTTAAATCAAGCAATCTCCTTCGACGATCTTCGGAAATCCACTCAAGCCCAACGGGATCAAATCCAAGCGGAATCCAATACCATTTCTAAGCAAATCGGTCTATTGATGAAAGAAGGCCGTGCTGATGAAGCTGTAAAGATTCGAGAAAAAACAGCTGAGCTTAAGGTCCAAATCAAAGATTTGGAAGACCAATACACGAATGTTGAAGAGGCACTCATAAAGCTTTTATATACCATCCCAAATATTCCACATAGCAGCGTGCCTGCGGGAAGATCCGCGGACGATAATGAAGTGGTTTTGGAAAACGGTCAGATACCCACACTCTTTGAGGGTAAGCTGCCGCATTGGGAACTGATTAAAAAGTATGACATCATAGACTTTGATCTTGGTGTTAAGATTACCGGGGCGGGATTTCCAGTGTATAAAGGGAAAGGTGCTAGACTACAGCGGGCACTTATTAATTTTTTCCTTGATGAAGCAATGGCAGAAGGTTATATAGAAATACAGCCACCGATTTTAGTTAATGAAGAATCCGGATATGGAACAGGCCAACTTCCAGATAAGGAGGGCCAAATGTATTTTGCGAGTGCTGACAATCTTTATTTGATCCCTACTGGAGAAGTTCCAATCACCAATTTGTATCGTGATGTAATTCTTTCTGAGTCAGATTTGCCGATTAAAAATGTAGGATATACACCTTGCTTCAGAAGAGAGGCAGGTAGTTGGGGAGCGCATGTTCGCGGCCTGAATCGTTTGCATCAATTCGATAAAGTAGAGATTGTTCAGATCACACACCCATCGGATTCATATCAGACCTTGGAGTCGATGAGTCTTTATGTTCAAGGGCTTTTGCAAAAGTTGGAACTTCCATATCGTGTACTGCGACTCTGTGGAGGGGATATGGGCTTTACTTCATCATTGACGTATGATATGGAAGTCTATTCCGCTGCCCAAGAGCGTTGGTTGGAGGTTAGTTCGGTTTCGAATTTTGAAACCTACCAATCCAATCGACTGAAACTAAGATTTAAAAGCGAGGATAAAAAAACACAATTGGCCCACTCACTCAACGGAAGTGCTTTGGCACTCCCGCGAATAGTGGCTTCAATTTTGGAAAATAATCAAACTGAAGACGGAATATTGATGCCAAAAGTGCTTCATTCGTATCTAGGTTTTGACAGGATTTAATTGTGGGGAAATAAAACATGAGTCAAAAGGTGTGGGGATTAACTTCTCCACTCCTTTTTACAATACATTTTCTTCAAACAGCTGCTCTAATTTTTCTGCTAGCGCTGCATGAAATCCCATGTGAGGTCTTGAGATCTGAATGATCGAACTCCGTACGGCGGTAAGCCATCGGAATCGTGATGCAAGATCCATCTCGGCGATTTTTCCTCCATTGCTTTTCCCCAAACAGATTTTTTCAAAAGAAAGGAGATTCAGTCGGATCATCTCCAAATCAGCAAGTGGATCTAAAGCCAATAGTTTTGTCTCATTCAAATGGATTTTGCATCCTAAGAATCCAGATTTGGAATTACCTAAAATCACGCCCACATTGATGAATTCTTCGCGCTCCACCCGAGGTACCACCCGGATGATGGCATATTCATATAAGTGTAGTCCTTGCATCCTGAGCTTCTTTGGTGAATTGATCGGAATTAGAAAGGCGAAGTTTCAAAAACTCGGAGTAGACTTGACGCAATTCCTGAATGTCATCGGAATCTCTGCCTGCTAAAAGCCATTCTTCCGGCACTTCGGCCACGAGGTTCTCAAAAAGCTCCTCGTTTAATAGGGATTTGAAATCTTCATTTACTTCCTCTAACAGACTTGCCTGTGGCAGTAGTACGTGATTTGCGATAATCGGAAAGAGGCCGTTAGCATTTTTTTGCCAGTTGGTCCAAGCATGCTGGAATACAAAAGCTGCACCGTGATCAATCAACCATAGTTCTCGATTCCAGATCAGCATATTGGTATTCCTAAAAGTCCGATCCACATTGGTAATTAGCAGATCAAGCCACACGATTTTAGAAGCGAGTAGTGGATCTATCGGCATAGCTACCGGATCATAAGTAATCGCGCCTGAAAGGAAGTGCAGGCCAAGATTGAGTCCCTGACTTCCTTTGAGCAGGTCTTGAATCTCTTCGTCACCTTCGGATCTGCCAAAAGCTGGATCCAAATTGGCAAAGACAAGTTCCGGCACGCGAAGACCTAGATATCTGGCAATCTCTCCGCCTAGAAATTCTGAGATCAACGCTTTTTCCCGCTGTCCAGCCCCGCGGAATTTCAGCACATATTTAAAGCTGTCATCAGCATCTGCCAATGCCGGGAGTGAGCCTCCCTCGCGCAGCGGCATGATGTAGCGGGTCACATTGACGGTACGAAGTTTGAAGTGTTGATTCATGATTTTCAAATCGAAAATTATCTATTTCTTCCTAAAGTATTCCAAAGGAATCGAAAAACTTCGGTAATGAAATGAAGTAACTTGTTTTCAGGATAGGTATCATCCGCTAATTCTAATTTATGAAATATACTCAAATGAAGTATTTACTTACTTTATCCCTTTTTCTAAGCTTTTTTTACTCCAAAAGTATAGCTCAATCATCCTCTGACCGAGAAGAAATCAGGCAAGTGGTGCAGCTTTATTTTGATGGAATGATGGAGCGAAATCGGGAAAAGCTTGATCGGGCATTTATACCTGAAGCTAGGCTGATTGGCTACCGAGGAAAAGACCTTACCATTGCTTCCTTTGAAACTTGGGCTATCGCTACTTCAAAAGGGGAGCCCCGAAATCCTAATTTGCACAAAAACGAATTAGTTAATATCCGGGTGCAGGGAAACACTGCGGTAGCTGAAACCGAATTATTTTGGCCTGGGATTTACTACTATGATTTTTTGACTTTGGTAAAGATTGGAGAGACTTGGAAAATCGTGAATAAAAGTTGGTTCGAAAAAAAGCTTTAACCAGCTAACCCAATAAGTTTCTCATGAATCTTTAATACTTGAGGAATCAAGAGTTTATTATCCACATTTTTAATCACAAAATCTGACAGCTCATTTTTTTCCTCGTCGGGAAGCTGTTGATCAATGATTTTATTGATTTGACCCTCACTTCGATCCGGATCACGCATCATCACTCTGCTTACTCGTATTCTGAGTGGGGCACTGATGTTGATTACATAATCTAAAAGGTTTTGCCCTCCAGACTCAAAAATCAAAGCGGCCTCTTTAAGGACGTAAGGACTTGATTGTGCATTTACCCATGAATTGAAGTCGTCCCTTACTGCAGGATGAACAAGCCTATTGATTTGTTTAACTTTTTCGGGGTCTGAAAAAACCGTTTTAGCTAAAAAAGTGCGATTAAGTTGACCTGATTCCGAATAGCTTTCTTTGCCAAAAGCAGAAATTATTTTTTCCTTCAAAACAGAATCTTCAATCATCAGCCATTTGGCTCGATCATCCGCAGAATAAATAGGAATACCCAGAATTGAAAAAATCTTAGCCACGGTGGATTTTCCGGAACCTATACCTCCAGTAATCCCAACTTTAATTGGCTTAATTCCCATAGCGAAGCTTTACTATTGAAGGAGAAATGCGGATTTGGTCTAGAAATTTTGGCATCGGACGTACCTCGATTGTAATTGTACTATCCACCTTATTTCGTTTGGAATAATTCAGAATTGCTTCAAATTCCATTTCTTTAAGATCCTCTACGCTTCGCTCATCGATTAAGTAATCCATTACAATAGATACTTCTTCATTCGATAATGAGACTGATTTTGGGAAGTTGAGTTTCCGTATTTTTAATCGCTTATTTCCTTCTAAAAAAGCTATAACGTCAAAGGTAACGGTTACCATTTCCTCCTTACTAGAAACTAAAGCTTCGATTTCTTCGGGAACTTTTACTACAAGTTCTTTGGAAAGATCTGACTTGATTTTTTGTTCGTTAATTGCAATTTGAATTCCCCCCTTCAATTGCTCTAAAATGGAGCTTGGACCAGTTAAAGAAATCTCAGCTGGATTAAATTGAGGAGAGGAGAGTAATCTGTAATTTTTAGCAAGCGAGTAACTGGAGCTATCAACTATGGCAGGGACTTTTAGGGTTTGGATTCGATCTATTTTAAATTTCAGTGAATCGTCCAAGATGGAGATGACTGTAGTTGGGCTTAGAAATTCTCCAAGATTTCTTCTCAAATCCGTCGTCCGGATAAAATTTTTTGCTGCTGGATTTTCAAGTGAAACGAGAAAAGGCAGTGTATTGAGCTTAAAATATTTGCGAAGCAAATCCCAGCCATTCCCTCTGATTTCAATTTGGATTTGAGCTGGTTCTTTTTCAACAGCCATATACTTTTCCTTATCGTAGCTTAGCTCGATAGGATAATCAACCACAGTTGTGTAATCGTCCTTATTCAGGGCGTTTAAAATCCAAAAAGTGGTAGCCGCTGCAATGCAAAGGACTACCACTTTGAGATTAGAGAGTTTTTGAGGAGAAATCCTTTTTGAGGATTTATTGCTATCCGGCAAAATTCAATTTATTTCGTTGGAGTTGGTTTCTTCGAGAAATCAAGAGATAACGCAGATTTTTCCACTTTCACTTTTAATCCTCGATCAAGTTCAAGGATTACTGTATCTGAATCTACCTGATAGACCTTACCGTGCATACCTCCGATCGTCACTACATCATCTCCTTTTTTGATTTCCTCAATGAATTTTTTGGAATCTTTTTGTTTTTTCTGCTGCGGTCTGATCATGAAGAAATACATTATCAAAATGATTGAGCCAAATAAGAAAACTTGACCTAATATTCCACCACCACCTGCAGCAGCTTGAGCTAATACAATTGAATTCATACTTATTTTTTAACTGGTCCAACTTGAGCAGGGCCAGCATTTTTAGGATTTACTGTGCCTTTTAGACGAAGTCTAGTTACAGTTGGATTTGTATTTGCTTGAATAGTCACTGTTGGGGCTTGAGCTCCAGATTTCGCGGAAGAATTAAATATTACTTTCACAAAACCTGTCTCACCTGGTTTTACAGGGGTCTTAGTCCAATCAGGGCTAGTACACCCGCAGGAAGCAGTAATATTAGAAATTACCAAAGGCGCCTGACCGTTGTTAGTGAAATTGAAAAGATGCTCAACTACTTCACCTTCAGCAATAGTTCCAAAATCGTGCTCCATTTCAGGGAACTCAAATTGACCTAGTGAAGATGGGTCTGCTACTTGTGTAGCTTGTGCATTCACCGGAGTTATTGCTGTATTTGACGTTTCTAAAGCAGCGATCTTATCTTCTAGTGCTTTGATTTTCTCATCAGCGCTATCTTTTTGACTGCATGATACTCCAAGTGCCATGATTAATGCAATGGATCCTATTTTTAAGAATTTGATTTTCATAACGATTAATTGTTACCTTGATTGATTTGGTCTATTAATTTATTTACATCTGAAAGCAGATTCTCTGCTTTATTTTTTGCTTCGGATATTACTCTCTTACCCTCAGTTTTGGCTTCGTTGAGATGAGTTTCTTTTCCCTCTACTAGATCTTCTATCAGACCTTCAAGTTCTTTTTTATATTTAGATAACTTAAATGATAACTTATCACGGGTATTATTACCTGCATCAGGAGCGAAAAGAATTCCCAATGCTGCTCCTACTCCCGCTCCGATTACGAAAGCGACGAGTGAATTGTTGTTTTTGCTCATAGTTTTATTATTTATTATCCAATAGTCCTCTACCACTCTTACGGATCTCACCACTTTCGGTTAGCTCTTTAGCCATTACATCCAATAGTCCATTGACGAACTGCTTACTTTTTGGGGTGCTATAGGTTTTTGAGATGTCTATATATTCATTTATACTCACTTTGACCGGAATACTTGGAAAGTTTCTCATTTCTGACAAAGCCATCGAGATGATGATTTTGTCAGTGTATGCCAGTCTATCAATGTCCCAATTTTTAGTTCGCTGAGAGATTAACGCTTTACTCTCAGCGGCATTCTTTATGGTGAAGTTAAATATATTTTCAAAAAACTCCTTATCCTCATCCCAATTGATTGCAATTTCTGGCATTTGCCCATCACTTTCCTGATCTAGGTTCGCAGCATTTTTCAATACTTTGGCTGCTAGACTTCTAACAACTGATTTGTTTTCAGTCCAGTTCAAATCCTTTTCGGAAAAGTAATTTAGGATTACTTCATTTTTAAAGATGATTTTCTTAAGGATGCTATCGGCTGCATCTAAGTCGTCTTCTATGGTTGGGTTTTGTATTCCGAGGTAAGTTTGGTACGCTTCTGAGGTCTTAATGTAGTCTCTAAACCATTCCTTAATCTCAAGTTCAAGATCATCTAAGTTCACATGGTTTCTTGCAAGAGCAGCTTGATAAGACACCGATTCACCCAATGAGTTGAGTACTTGGTTGGAAGCCAAATTTAGCTCATTGCCAAAACCAATCGGATTATTTCCCGCTAATCGTGTCTTCTTTTCCACTTCTTTTCTTACGTGGTTCCCAAAAGCGCGCAGTAATTCAACTGCAGAAAGATATAATTGTGGAATTCGCTCTGCCGAGATTACCATATTCTTCAATAGGAATTGGTGATCTTTTTCATTGGCTTGGTGAAATTGCTTCAAAGCCGCCAATACTACCTGCTTTACTTTCGGTTCAGCATCGCTGGCTTTCAGGATAGAAGTACCACTGAGATTCTCTTCAAATAATTTTAAAGCTACTTCTGCGGATTTATTCAAGGCCTCTTTATTCTGGACTTCCATACTGTTTAAGTCAGGTAAAAAAGATTCTTTGATAAAATCTTTTGCAAGTGTATGATTCGAACCCTTGCACTGCTCATAGGCATAAAGGTTTTGGAAAGCCTTGACCCTAAGAATTCTTCGATTTAGCATAGTGTTGTTTAGGAGGTGTAAATATAGGCAATTTGCCTTGTCTATTCTTTAGATATCGGGCACAAAAAAAACCACCTGAAATAGATTCTCGGTGGTTTTGATTTTAATTTGTTGATCAAAAAGGAAGTTTAACTCTTCCCATGGATTCAATTCTAGCTTTTGCAGTTTCTATTGCAGCTTGCTGAGCCGGAATATTTTCTGCCTCTGATTTATTCAAGATTTGAATGCAAGTGTCATATATTTTTTCGGTTTGTTGAAAAACGATTTCTCGATTATAGCCTCCGAGGTATTCCATTCCGACATTAATTACACCTCCTGCATTAATCAAGAAATCAGGTGCATAGACGATTCCTTTCTGCATCAGAAGCTTTCCGTGCTTTTCCTCATCTTTCAATTGATTATTTGCACCGCCCGCGATTACTGCGCATTTAAGGCGGTCGATAGTTTCGTCATTTATAGTGGCTCCAAGAGCGCAGGGGGCATATATGTCCATCTGCAAATCATAAATTACATTCGGATCAACTGCTTGAGCACCGGTGGCTCTTGCCACTTCCATTAATTTTTCCTGAAAAATGTCGGTGATCAATACTTCAGCACCTTCTTTGATCAAATATTCAATTAGGTATTTACCAACTTGCCCAACACCTTGTACCCCAATCTTTTTTCCAGAAAGGTCATCAGAGCCAAAGGCTTTTTTTGCTGCTGCTTTCATTCCCATGTAAACGCCGTAGCCTGTAACAGGTGATGGATCTCCAGCTCCGCCTTTGATCTCGGGTAAGCCAGCTACATGTCGAGTCTCCATGGCAATAAATTCCATATCGGATGTCTTCATATTGACATCCTCGGCGGTCACATATCTGCCGGATAGGCTTTCCACGAATCTTCCAAATCGACGCATGAATGCTTCATTCTTCAATTTTGGATCACCAATGATAACTGCCTTACCTCCTCCGAGATTAAGCCCAGCGAGCGCATTTTTGAAAGTCATTCCTCGGGATAACCTTAATACGTCTGTAATTGCTTCTTCTTCAGAAGCGTAAGGCCACATTCGAGTGCCTCCTAGAGCGGGGCCCAAGATCGTGTTGTGAATTGCAATCAATGCTTTAAGGCCTGTTGCTTCATCATTGCAAATCACCAGTTGCTCATGATCCATTTTGGTGATTTGGCCAAAAATAGAGCCTGCCTGATGCGTTTCTGTTGGTTTAATCTCTAACATTTGAACTTCGCTTTTTAGAATATGTTATATTTGGGTCGGTAAGGCGAGAAGATGCCCAGTACAAAATTAAATACTTTTATTGGCCTTCAAAAGATTAATCTGTCTATAAACCGCTAACTAATTTCTCAAAATTAAAATTTTTATTTGGTGAAGCCACTTTGGAGACTTAATAAGTACCTGCTTAAGTACAAGGGATTACTGCTCTTAGGAATAGTATTTACGGTCATTTCTAATATTTTCGTAATTATCCCTGCGCAGCTGGTAAGATTAGCCATAGATTATGTCGTTGAGAGTTTGACGATTTATAGGCCGCTCCAGCTAGGTGGAATGGGTGAGCCAGCTAAAGAAATTTTTTTAAAATCTGTATTCGTATTCGGAATTCTAATCTTAGTGATGGCTTTGTTACGGGGATTTTTTCTTTTCCTCATTCGTCAGACCATTATTATCATGTCCCGAAAAATCGAGTTTGACATGAAAAGCGAAATTTTTGAGCATTATCAGAATTTGCCGCTTAGTTTTTATAGAAAAAATAGTACGGGCGACCTGATGGCTCGGATCACGGAGGATGTGAGTCGAGTCCGAATGTATCTTGGGCCTGCTATTATGTACGGATTGAATTTATTGATTCTTTTCCCATTGGTGATCACTTACATGTTCATGATCAATCCTGTGCTGACTCTTTATTCGCTTCTTCCTTTGCCGATACTTTCTTTGAGTATCTATTTTGTGAATAATATGATCAATGAGCGCTCTGAAAAGATCCAGCGAAGCCTAAGTGGTTTGAGTACTTTTGTTCAAGAAGCCTTCTCGGGAATCCGAGTTTTGAAAGCATTTGTGAGAGAAAGTGACAGCGCAAATGATTTTGCTAAAGCGAGTGAGGATTACAAAATCAAATCCATTCGTTTGACAAAAGTGAACGCTTTGTTTTTCCCATTGATCATGGCTTTGGTGGGGATTTCTACGATTATCACGGTTTATGTAGGTGGATTACAAGTGATCAATGGAGAAATTGGCTATGGAGTTATCGCAGAGTTTATCCTATACGTGAATATGCTGACTTGGCCGGTGACTTCTTTGGGATGGATTACAAGTATTGTCCAGCGAGCTGCCGCTTCTCAGACTAGAATCAATGAGTTCCTAGACGAGAAGAATGATATTGTAAGTTCTGAAAACCTTAAAACTGAAATCCAAGGGGCAATTGATGTCTCCAATTTGACTTTTGTGTATCCTGACTCAGGGATTAAGGCTTTAGATCAGGTCAGCTTTAAGATCAAAGGAGGACAAACTTTAGGGATTATTGGGACCACTGGATCCGGTAAGTCAACAGTAGCAAATCTGCTGATGAGAATGTATGATCCTACCGAAGGTGGGATTTTAATTGATGGTAAACCCATTTCGGCCTACGATATTTCTGATCTGCGAAGACAGATCGGTTATGTCCCACAGGACGTATTTTTATTCTCGGATACTATAGGAAATAATATTGCGTTTGGAATCGATAAGGCAGATAAAGCTATTATTCATCAGGCAGCAAAGGATGCTGATGTCTACCAGAATATTGTGGATTTCCCTAAAGGCTTTGAAACCATGCTTGGGGAGCGAGGAATCACCCTTTCTGGTGGTCAAAAGCAGCGTGTGTCCATTGCAAGAGCCATTGCAAAATCACCTAAAGTTTTGATTCTGGACGATTGCTTATCCGCTGTGGACACGAAGACTGAGAATGTGATCCTATCAGCTTTGAAAAAAATAATGAAAGACAGAACTTCCATCATCATCTCACATAGAGTCTCCTCAGCAAAGCTAGCAGATCAGATCATTGTTTTGGATGATGGTAGGATCATAGAAAGTGGAAATCACGATTCGTTGATGGAATTGAGAGGAGTCTACGCAGAGCTCTATGAAAAGCAGACTCAAGCAAGCGAAACTACTGAACCCTAAAAAAATATATCAGCTTCAATAACTTCTGCTATTCAATTAAGTATGTAAATTGAAGTGAATCAAACCGAAAAATTTATGGAAGAGCAAAAGTCTACAGCCAAAGAAATCGAGAAGGTTCTCAAAGAAATTGGTGACAAAATAGAAGAACTAGTTAAAAAAGGTGCCGATGCAGGAATGGATGTGAAGGAGGAAGTGGAAAATAAAATTCAGGAATTAAAAGAAAATAAAACTACCCTAGAGGAAGAGCTTAAAAAAGGGAGAGCACTTTTGGAACGAGAATTCAACGAGCGTAAAGAAGAGATAGAGCCGAAACTCAGAGAATCAAAAGGATTTTTTGTAGAGGGGTTTAAGCAGTTTGGCTTAGCATTGAAGGTGCTTTTCGGCAAAAATAAATTGTAGAAACTAGTGATTTTTAAACATTAAAAAAGGCCAAAAGCTACTAGCTTTTGGCCTTTTTTTATTTTCCAGCAAGGACATCGCATCGGTCATAAAGAGGATCCAAGTCTATAAAAATATCTTCCTTTGCCGTAATAAACCATTTGCTCAAAAGCTCATCTTCTTTTCTTCGAAGGGTTGCAGCTTTTAATTTTTCATAATCATCCGATAGATTAGCGCGGTGTGCCGGATATTTATCTCTGTAGAATAATATTCGAAGCTTGGTGCCTTCTCGAGGGTCTTCATATTGAATAGGCTTAGTAATCGCCCCAACCTGCATACTGTCAAGAGTGAAGTACAATACGGGGTCCTCCAATGTTCGTAGTGTAAGGCGGCTGGAACTATTAGCTGGATCGGTGAAGAAGCCTCCATTATCAGATGTCGCCCGATCATCAGAATATTCTTTTGCGGCATTCGCAAATTCAATTCTTCCAGCTTGTATTTCTGTTTTCAAACTATCGAGGTATCGCTCAGCTTTGGCAATATCTTCTTGAGTTGCTTTCGGGATTCTTAAGATGTGGCGGGTATTGTAGGTACTTCCTTTATTTTCCAGCAATTGGATCAAGTGAATTCCAAAATCGGTTTCAACCGGATCACTAAGCTCCCCAGGTCTTAATGCCAATGCGGTTGCCTCAAATTCAGGAGCTAATTCTCCTCTTCTGAAAAATCCTAAATCTCCCCCTTGAGCGCCGGATCCTGGATCTTCTGAAAATTCTCTAGCTAAGGTTGCAAACTCTGCCTTGCCTGATCCAATATCTTCTTTAAATGTTCGAAGTTGCTCAAAGATCTCTTCTTTGGTTCTTTGATTTACTTCAGGTTTTTTGACGATTTGCCCAACTGTGACTTCAGCTGAGAAAAATGGTAGGGAATCCGAAGGAATACTATTATAAAAAGCTCTTACCTCAGCTGGTGATACGGTAAGTCCTTCTGTGATCTTTCCCCTCATACGCTGAACGATCAATTGCTCGCGGATTACTTCTTCGATCTCTTTTTTGAGTTGATCACCCGTTTTCCCGTAAGATTGGAGCAAAGTAGCCTCATCGCCACCAAACTGTTGCATGACCATATTGAAACGGCTGTCTGTCTGGAGCATTACTTCCGCGTCAGTGACCATTACAGAATCAATCTCCGCCTTAGCAACCATGAGCTTGTTGATCATTAATGATTCAAATATCTCACATCTTGTAGGAGGCTCGACGCCTTGCTGTGCTTGTGCAATCGCTTCTAGATAAGTCTTTTGGACATCAGATTCTAATATGATGTAATTGTCGACTTTCGCTACAATCTTGTCCAGTACTTGTCCGGTAGGCGGAGTTGCTTCCTGCGCAAATACAGAAGTCTGGAGTAAAACTAGTACTAGGAAAATCGTAAGTTGGTTCAGTTTATTCATGTGAGTCTTTCATCTAAGGTGATTACCCAAGAAGATTAGCTTGATTAAGTTCTATTGATTCAGCGAAATAAAGGCTTCCTCTTTCGCTTTTGTATTTACAGTAATTGGATATTTTTTTCGAAGTTCTTCGACTAGCTTTCCGTCCAAGTATTCTTGAAAATCTCGAATAACTATTCCGCGGGTTTCTTCAAATTCCTTTTCGCCAGCAGGATATTTTTCACCCAGTAATATGAGGTGGAGATGTCCATTTACTTCTAGCTCTTGATAGGCAATATTAAGGTTTGCCTTTGAGAGAACTGGATGACTTTTATATTCAAATGTACCTTTCTCAGTTTGGAAAGCGAGGGGGCTATTTTGGGCAAAATCAGCTTCAAAAATCGTGATCAAATCTTCACTGAGCGGTTTATCGGCCAAAAGACTTTTGGCATGACTAGTCTTAGTCAAATCAAGAACTTTAACCAAATAGGCATCGACCCTATTTCCCCATTGGTATTGTTTGATATTCTTTTCGAAATATTCTCGCTGTGCTACAGAATCTTCAATTCCTTTCTGCCACACCTCTTGATTCATCAGGGAAAATAGTAGAATTCCGTCCCTATATTCATTGAGAAGCATTTTGTAGTCCTGATTATTGTCTGCTAAATCTTTTTCCTCAGAACCGTTCAACTTAAATGCGGTAAAGCGATCATACCAATAATCGAAAGGACTAAGGTTAGTTTTGATTGCAGAATCTTCACCATCCAGGAAATCTAAGAAATCTGATGTAGTATAGGATTGACTACCTATATTAAAAATCTCTTTTGATTCAAGTGCATTAGCCGAAAGCAGTGACTTAAAGGATTCTTTGGACGAGGAGCCAAGCGTTTTCCTTACGGAGGATACTGTTTGCTCATTTTCGTCAAAATTGTAACGGGATTTTTGTATTGCCATTACTTGAGACTTGATCATTGTGGATCTTGAATCTCTCATGATTCGTGACTTGATACTTTCCTCCAAATCCTCGAAAGACTCCACCGGTTTTTTATCTTCCAATCTAAGGATATGATAGCCATATTGAGTACGGATCGGAGGAGATACTTCTCCCACCTCTGTAAGAGTGAAGGCCGCCATCTCAAATTCAGGTATCATTGATCCTACACTGAACCAAGGAAGTAAACCACCTTTCTGGCTTGAGCTAGGATCTTCAGAAAAATTCAAAACGATATCTTCCCATACAGTGGACTCTTTTTGAATCTGTGTATAGATATCATTTACTTTCCTTTTTGCCAGATCTTCACCAGTTGGATTGGATGGATCTATACGTACTAAAATGTGAGAAACTTGGACTTGGCCTGGATTAGGCTGTCTATCTTGAACCTTAATTACGTGATATCCAAAATTCGTAAGCACAGGATTTGAAACCTCACCTGGCTTCATTGTATAGGCTGCATCCTCAAAAGTCTGAACCATCTGAAGCGCTGTGAAATAACCGAGATCACCTTTATTCTGCTTTGCCGAAGGGTCGTCAGAGTATTCAAGTGCGAGGGCATTAAAATCTTCACCGGATTCCAATTCACTTTTTACTTTCAAAGCCATTTTCAGAACAATAAGGCTATCCTCTGTAGAGGCATTTGGAGGAACCTGGATTAAAATATGGCTTGCCCGAATTACTTCTTGGAGCCGTGCATATGCTTTTCTCAACTCACCCTCTTCAAGCGAATTTTTAATTAAAAAAGGTGCTTTTAAATTTTCTTTGAAGGATTCAAATTCCAGTTTGAACTCTTCAGCCTGATCTAATCCTTTAGCTTCAGCTTCTCTTACTTTTAGCTTATAGTTGATGAAAAGCTTCATATTTACCTCAAATTCCTCTCTAGACATGCCGGATGTTCCGGTTTCAGTATTTTGAGATTTTCCCAGCAGGTAGATCAATTCATCTTTGTCCACGGGCTTTCCGCCCAAGGTCAAAAGAGGTTCTTGCGCAATCTGAGCAATCAAATCTTCTGGTTGAGAAAAGCTTATTGCTAGGAAAAATAAAAATAAATATGCCGAAGTGGATCGGTGTTTCATGGATTCAATGCCTGCTTAGAAAGTGCAATTTTACAAATTTATTAGGATTTAAAGTCAAATGCCCCGAATACTAAGCATTTAACAAGAATTAGGATTGAAACCATTTGATCAATCTGCAGGTATTTGTGCCTTTTGCTGATTCAAATTCAATTTCATCCATAATCCTCTTCACCAAAATGATGCCTAAACCGCCTTTCCGCTTTTCTCCTTTTACTTTATTTAGATCAGGGATTTCATAATCAAGTAAGTTGAAGGCCTTTCCCTTATCGGTGATTTCGAAGATAAGTTTGCCGGGAGACTCTTTTACTTCTAGTTCAATGTGATCTTTGGCGTTACATCCATGTGAGTGAATGATCAGGTTTGCACAGACTTCTTCCACTGCTAGGGTAAGTTGAAGTTTGTCATTTTCAGAAAGAAAAGGCATCGTCAACGTGCCTCGTAAAAAGTCTCTCAATTCAGCTAGTGCGGTTGTCTGGCAATATATTGTGATCCGGTGTTCCATGTCAGGAGGAAAGCGCAGTTTGTTTATCCGGGAAAATCGCCATTAACTGGTGGAGCCCTAAAATTTTGAATACTTCCAATACTTTTTCTGAAAGTCCAAAAATCCTGAAGTCTATATTTTTCTCTTGAAAATCCTCCAAGTAAGACATAAAAACCCCTAACCCTGCAGAAGAAATATACTCCAGTCTCTTTCCATCAATCAAAATCGCTTCACTTCCGTCTGCGATAAGCTTCTGAATAGACTCATCTAAAAGCACGGAGTTGCTGGCATCTACTTCTCCTTCAAGAATCAAGATGTGATAACCATTCTCTTCAAGTCCTTTGATATTAAGCATATTTGATTTTCTATTTAAAATGACTAGTTAAACTTCACCACCATCATGGAATAATCATCATCGATCTCCCCATCCCCTCCTACGAAGTGATGAAGCGAATCGATGAGATTGGTTTGGATTTCTTTTGAGTTGTGCTCATGGTATATTTCAAGTAGTGAGCGTAATCGTTCAAAACCGAATTGTTTCCCTTGATGATTCTTGGCCTCAATGACTCCGTCTGTATATAAAACTAAAGTGTCACCAGTCTGGTAATTGAAAGTCTTTTCTTCAACGTGATTCTCATATAGCTTGTTTCTTAAAATCCCCAAACCAAGGCCATCAATTTCCAAATACTCCGATTTTGAAGCCGAGGAGTTGAAGTGTAATGTAGGGACATGGCCAGCTCTTGCGTGGCAAAAGGTTTTTCTTTCGGTATTGATCAAGAAAATTGAAACGGTGATGAAGTGATTCCGCTCGAGACATTTGCTTAAAGCAGAGTTAGCTTTTATCAGAAAATCAGTCGGACTCAGGTTTAATTGGATCAAACTCTGGAAGATTCCTTTCATTTGGGCCATATGGAATGCTGCTGAGGTGCCTTTTCCAGAGACATCGCCAATGATCAAAACATACCGATCTTCATCCAACTTGAAAGTGTCGTAATAGTCTCCACCTACTTCATCTGCGGCATTAGAATAGGCAGAAATATCAAAGGAGTCGTTATGATCAAGCTTGGTGGGTAAAAGTGCTTTCTGAACTCGTTGTGCAATCTTCAATTCCTCTTGGTAGCGCTCATTCAAAATTGCCTGATTTAGTAGTCGGTGATTTTCCACAGAAATACAAGCTTGACTCACAAAAGTGCTAATGATGTTAATCATTTCGTTATTGAAGCCATCTTTCACTTCTTTGATTATTATCATTCTCCCAATAGGCATTTTATTGATCAACAGAGGTATTATGAGCGCTGACTCAAACCTCGGGTGGTTAATTCGTATTTCTTGGATATTGATGTTTTTGGCAAATTTTTCATCAGGTTTTCCAACCAAAATTTTTGACCCCTTGATTAGTGCGATTAGTTCTTCTCTAGTCTTAGTATCAATAAATCGCTCGAGCTGAATATCGATTGATAGATCTTTTTGCTCCATCTCAAGCCAAGCTCCATCTGCGTAAGATGCACTCATGCAAGAATCCATTAAGATATCGAGTACCTGATCTTCATTTTCTTCAGCTTTAATAGATTGACTCAAGCGCTGAAAGCTAATTGCTTCGGTTAGTTTTTGTTCAAAAACAGAAGAGGTCGGTAGGTTGAAAAGAGTTACTAAGAAACTGAAAAGCGCATAAGAAAAAATAAACCCGAATAGACTGATCAAAAATAGGTTGTCAGTTAGGTTGACCGGATATACGATTTTATTGGTATATCCTTGGATCTGAATAAAAAGGAATCCACATGAGATGAGGATGATAAATAGGAAAAGTAGGGATTTCCACTTTTCTCTAAATGTGAGGTAGGGAATCCATTTTAGATTACCTGAAAGCACAAGGGCGAGACCTATCAGGAGTACGAGTCCAAAAAGGAAGCTATAATCCAATGTGTTTTGATTGAAAAAAATGAAAAACATCGCCCCAAGCATCGCAACCTCATAGGCTTGCCATTGCTTTACTACGCGCTTACTTTTCTGATAGAGAATAAGGTGTTTCCAAAGCAGCGCTGAGGAAATCAAGAAAATCGAAGTAAGGGCAAAATTGATGTGGTAAAAAAGATTTCTCAGGAATGGTTCCTGTGCAAGTCTGCTTTCACCCAATGATCCATAAAATAAAAAGATCAAAAGGGAAACAACCACGGCAAACAATCCAGTGGACGCCACTCTCCAAATCAAGTTTAGAAATTCATTTTTGGAGTTTTGGGAAATATAATGTGAATAAAAAACATAGACCATCAGAAAAAATAAAATCTCTAGGATCCATGTAAATTCTATGGCAATTCCGGAATCTATCTCGTTAAGAATCCCAAATAGTCTGACTAAATCCACAAACAGCAATGCTAGCCATACCAATATGGCTAGCAGCAAGCTTAGCTTTCCGAAGTTGATTTGTGGTAGTTTGATCATGAAATTGCCATTGCAAAGGTAATCACAAGATTTAATTTAGTCTTCTCGGGGAATTCGGCAATTAAATACCGTTTTTAAAAAATCTAAAACGAGTAAAATTCAAGAAATTGTTAGTGAAAATTATAAACAGATAAGGTCTTCAATGACTCCTTGACCATATTTTGCCTCGATTAGTTGGAGAAGACTGCCTCTACTCATCATCAGTTCTTTCTTTACAGGGCCTGAGGTAAGCTTTACAAATAGTTTTTTGTCTCGAATATAAACTGAGGTGGTTCGATCCGCTATAGTCTTACCCACCAGTTCAGGCCAATCATGTATCAGCGATTTTTCACGAAATTTTCCTTCTAATCGATATGCTTTCAGCAAATCGTTGAAAGCAGTCTCTAAGGGTTCTGCCTCTTTTTTTCTACCGAAATAGGAGTTATGACTCATGGATAGGGATTTATTAGACAAAAAGTGCAGCAGCTATGCTGTCTGCTAATAGCTTGCCTGTTTTGGTCAAAGATAAGTTTTTATCCTGCCAAAGCAGCCAGCCTTCTTGGTTCATTTTGACCAAAATATCCTTTTTCAGAATCAAAAGGTCAATCTGGTATTGATTAGAAATATGTTGAAAATCAATACCCCAAATCGTTCGAAGCCCTGTAAGTAAGTATTCATTGAGGAGATCTGGCCCGGTCAGATTTTCTACTACGAATGGATTAAGGCTTTTTTCTAAAGATTTTAAATACTTACTATTTGAAGAAGGGTTAAAGCCTCGGTTACTTCCGTCGAATGAATGCGCACTTGGGCCAACCCCTAAGTAAGGAGTTCCTTTCCAGTAGTTTGTATTGTGAAGGGCAAACTGATCGGGTTTGCCAAAATTGGAAATCTCATACTGGATATAACCTGCTTTTGATGTTTCTTCTTGCAAGATTTCGAATTGAGTTGCTGTAAATTCTTCATCGGCCGGGGTGAATTTTCCTTTTTGAGTCCAGTTTCCCAAAGCGGTTTTAGGCTCTACGGTGAGTGCATAGCTGGAAATATGACCCGGGTTTTGGGCGATTGCTTGACTTAGGTCTGCCTTCCAGATTGAATGATCAGGATGCGGGTATCCATAAATGAGATCTAAACTAAATTTTTCAAACCCGATTTTCCTCGCCTTTTCAATTGCTTGGATCGATTCCGGGGCAGTATGTGCTCGATTATAAAATTTAAGAACCGACTCATTAAAGCTTTGGATTCCAAGACTGAGCCGATCGATTCCTTGATTTTTCCAAGCTTGAAGATTTTCTTTACTTAGATCATCTGGATTTGCCTCAAGGGTAATCTCTTTGATTTCACAGGAATAAGCAGCAAAGATTTTTTCAAGGATTTTTTCAATTAAGCTAGGAGGGAGAAGCGAGGGAGTTCCACCCCCAAAATAGATCGTCTTTATCGGCTCTTTGTTAAGGTAATCCGATCTTAAATCTAATTCCGAAATGATTGCTTGGACCATTTCTTCCTTTCGCTCCAGATTAGTGGAGAAATGGAAGTCACAATAATGACAAGCCTGTCTGCAAAAAGGGATATGAATATAAATGCCTGCCAAGTTGATTTCTATTAATTTGCAAATGTAATCAATCCCACTTAGCCATTTGAAAGCTCGAGTTTTAGTATTCTTCATCCTCTTTGTGATTAGCTTTTCATTTTGTTTTGGGCAGGGACGAACGTACATGGCTTGGGAGACCATTCCGACATCAACTCATAAAGGGGAGCGGTATTTTTTTGAGGGGAGGCCAAAAGAGCCGTTTCTAGATTCCCTGAAAAGCGAGCTAATTAATGAGGGGTATTTAGAGGTGAGATTTTCCGAGGAGTTACTGGAACAGGACTCGATGAAGATGACTATAAATCTTGGGAGACGGTATGTATGGAAAAATGTAGCGATAGATGAAATTCCATTTGCAATCCAAGAAAGACTTCCTCCATTCAAGGGAAATCATTACGACTTGACCAATTGGATGAAGCAAGTCGTTCTTGAATCTGAAAATCAAGGCTACCCATTTGCTCAAATTAGTTTGGGGAATATTTCGAAAGAGGGAGATTCCATAGCAGGAAAGTTGTTATATGACGCCGGACCTTTGATCAATTGGGATTCTTTGGAAGTGATCGGGACAAGCAAAACGCAACAAAAATACTTGCAGCGTCTGATTGGAATTGAACCCGGAACACCGTTTTCTCAAGCAGAGCTCAACCTAACAGCGAGTCTCCTAAAAAGATCTCCCTATTTTCTCTTAGTGGAAGAGCCTATTGTATCTTTCCAAATAAAGACAGCAAAGCCAAGCTTTAACCTTAGGGACCGCAATTCGAATGTGCTGGATGGGATTATCGGATTACTTCCCAATGAAAACGAACCTGGTAAAATGCTAATTACTGGCCAATTGGACTTGGAACTATACCATCTTGGAGGTAAAGGAAGAGACATTTCGCTTCATTGGCAGCGATTAAATATTCAGACTCAAAGTCTGGATCTTTCAGCCAAGGAATCCTTTTTATTTAATTCTCCTTTGGACCTGAAACTAGGGTTTAATCTTTTAAAGCAGGATACAAGCTTCATAAATCGATATTTGACTTTGGATTTTGGCTATCGATTTTCCAGTTCTGGCTATCTCAGTTTTTTTGGAAAAAGGCAGGCAGGAGACTTGATCAGTACATTTTCTTACCGAGAGAATTTAACCTTGCCTGACGTGGCTGATTACCGATGGAATCAGTATGGCATTCGCTATGAAATGAATCGTTTGGATGATCCATTTCTACCAAGGAGAGGTTGGTTGATTCAAACTGAGTTTGCAGCTGGAAACAAAAAAATCCTTCAAAATACAGGTATTCCCGGTGAAGCTTACTTAGGATTGGATCTTAATACTCCGCAGTATCAAGGCAAATTATTGGTAGAAAAGCATTTCCCTATCAAAACAAATTATGGGGTTTGGCTCAGAGGTAGTGGAGGTTTCATGAGAAATGAAAATCTGTTCCTAAATGATTTCTTCAGAATTGGGGGCTTGAAAAGTATCAGAGGATTCAATGAGAATTTCTTTTACGCTCGTTCATTTGGATATTTTAATTTAGAACAGCGTTTATTTTTTGATAGGAGCTCCTACTTGATGGTTTTTGTGGATGGAGGGATTCTGGAAAACCCTTACTTTGCAGAACCATTGGATTACCCTGTTTCATTTGGAGCGGGGTTAAATTTGGAGACGGGTTCGGGAATTTTCCGCTTTATCTATGGAGTTGGAAAATCTAATTTGCAACCCTTGGAGTTTTCATATTCAAGAATTCATTTTGGCTATTTAGCTAGGTTTTAATACATGAGAAAATTTTATCTGCTCGTATTTTTCTTTTTAATTACTGCTGTCAGTAATGCTCAATTGTTGGAGGATTTCCAAAATCAATGGGAAGAAGGAGGGAAGACAACTTGGTTTGAGTCGAATGATCGATTGAAATTGCCACTAGACTTGACTTCATTCCCAAAGTCCTATTTTTCTTTTGAGATCCCTGAGGGTACAGTTGTCTTTTTAGGAGAGAAGCTTTGGTTTTTCACTGAAAGGGATACCCTCTTAAACACAAGTCTAGAGGATTTCAGAAAGCTCGTAAATAAGGCAACAGTTAATTTAACGCTTTTTAAATCTGGAATATCAACTGATGTGGTCAGTGCTAAAAAAGTGTTGAAGCTCGAGAAACCTATAGAATTGTTGGAGGAGGGGATGACAGCAAATGAAAAACTGGGACTAAATAGACAGGAAATTAAAGACTTCTTTATCTTCTCTTTGATGATTATTCTGATCATAATTACAGTGTATAAAAGTGCCTATCCATATATTTTCACTGTAATAGCAAGACCAATATCACTTCTGAATGCTGAAGATTTCTCTGATTCTGGAAGTCTTCAGAAGTTCTTTTCTTTCGATGTCCTGTTTTTTGTGATGGTGGTAAATATGATCTCGGCTCTAGCAATTATACTGAGCATCGTATTTTTTAAGGAGAGTTGGGTTGAGGCTAGAATTACTATCAATTTTCAGAATTTGATGATTGGATGGGGTATTGTGGCACTTGCTTTATTTATTCTTACCATAATTAAGTTTACCACGATTCGAATCATTGCCTATCTTTTTGAATTAGGCAAAGTCGAATTCCCTCATTTCTTTTATTTGCTTCGTTTGGTCTTGATTGCGACAACAACCTTAATTTTAGTCTTGGCCTATTTCATCATGAATGACTTTTATCTGACTAAAATTGCCCTTAGTATTTCAATTTCAGTCTTTTTCTGGGTTTATATTTTAGGGACGTTTGTTCTTTTCATAATCATGATGAATAGGTTGAGTTTTAAGAAATATCATTTATTTACTTACCTTTGCATCGCAGAATTAGTACCTTTTTTGATTTTGGCAAAGTGGGTCATTGT
Source organism: uncultured Algoriphagus sp. (assembly GCA_963926065.1). Taxonomy (GTDB): domain Bacteria; phylum Bacteroidota; class Bacteroidia; order Cytophagales; family Cyclobacteriaceae; genus Algoriphagus. The sequence goes on along the minus strand of CAWUWQ010000413.1, from coordinate 1,693 downwards.
CATCGGAGGGTAATTTTGATATTAAAACCAAACTATACGAATGAGCGCAGTTACAAAAGATAGGTTTAGACCAATAAAAAGTATTCTTGTATCTCAACCAGCTCCTAGCGATCTTAATTCTCCTTATAAGCAACTGGCCGATAAATATAATCTCAAGATTGATTTTAGGCAGTTTATTAAGATAGAGCCTGTTCAGCCAAAAGAGTTTAGAAAGCAAAAAATTGATATTTTAAAACATACGGCGATAATTTTCACCAGCAGAAATGCGATTGATCATTTGTTTGCAATTTGCAAAGAGTTTAAGATCGAGATGCCTGCTGATATGAAGTATTTCTGCATCTCTGATCAGACCGCACATTACCTCCAAAAATACATCGTCATAAGAAAACGTAAACTTTTTGTAGGGCAGCGGACAGCACAGGATTTATTTGACTACTTTAAAAAGCATAAGTCAGAAAAATTTCTTTTCCCTTGTTCTGATATTCGTAAAGATGATATTCCTGAGTATTTTGAGAAAAATGGAATATCATTTACAGAAGCGATTATTTACCACACACTTGAGGCAGATCTTTCTGATTTGGCTGATGTCAAATATGATGTTTTGGCCTTTTTCAGTCCATCTGGAATAAAATCCTTAAAAATAAACTTTCCTGATTTCGTTCAGGGCAAAACTAGGATTGCTGCCTTTGGGCCAACTACTGCTCAGGCAGTCAGAGACTTAGGATTGGTATTAGATATTGAAGCACCTCTGCCAAATGCCCCAAGCATGACAGGTGCACTAGAGCTTTACATTAAAAAGTCGAATAATTTGTGATTCTAAGAATCAAAAAGAAGGGTTTTTCAGTTTAAATTCTTAACCTAGGTTTAAAATTAGACTTAATAGAATAAAAATGTTCGAAAGAGGCCATCTGAAGTACTTTTACAGACTATGTGTTTCAATAATTCTATTTTTTGGAAGTCAAAGCTTGATGGCCCAACAGGACGCTCAGTTTACGCAGTACATGTATAATGGTATGTATTACAATCCAGCTTTTGCAGGTAAGGAAGATGGGTTTAGATTTTCAGCCCTTCACCGGTCTCAGTGGTCTAATTATACTACTTCTTCTGGTCAAGGAGGGGCTCCTGTCACTCAGCTGATTGCGGCACAGGGAAGACTAGAAGGGAAAGGAATAGGATATGGTATCACGATTGTTAATGATCAAATCGGCGCCGCATCAAACTTAGAAATTAACCTCCAAGGCGCCTATCACAAAAAAATAAAACGAGCGACACTTAGTTTAGGGGCCTACGCAGGTATGTTCTCAAGTGCAATCAATTTTGACGAATTAATTGTAGTTAATCCTGAGCCAGGTCTTCCGGTAGGGGGAAAAGAAAATCAGCTAAACTTCAATTTTGGAGCAGGCTTGTTATTTGATAGAGGAAATTATTATTTGGGCCTGAGTAGCAGGCATTTGAATGAGCCAAATTTTGATTTTGGGAATGGATCTTATGGAAATCAGTTAAAAAATCATTCTTATTTGCTTTTCGGTTATAGATTTAGACCTATTGGGCAGTTGACTATTGAGCCAAGTCTCTTATTAAAAACTGTTTCTTTTAATAATTTTTCTTATGAGGTGAGCGTTATTGCTACACATCAAAATAGAATTAGTGGAGGGTTTGGATTCAGAGGAGAAGAATCTATATCTTTGATTTT
>CAWUWQ010000412.1:0-10380 GCA_963926065.1 uncultured Algoriphagus sp. | reverse complement strand
CAGGCCAAACAAGTGGGTGCATCTTCCATTTCCGAGATTTCTATTTTTGGCTTTCCCGGAGTACTTCCTCAAAAACTTGACAGTGCAAATCTGGAACTTCAGGAAATCGCCGCTAAAGAAGAAAATGGAAAATTATTTTTTTATCTGAGTGATCCCTACAACTCAAGCTATGATTCAAAAGGAGAAGTTCACTACACTCCAAATTTATTCTCAGATTCATTAAGCTTTTTAGTTTCTAAAAATCAAAACCCAAAGCGGATAAGCACCTTGGAAGGAATCGCCACTATTCAGAATCCAAGTGTTCTCTACCAATGGAACTGGCTCAAGGAAGAAGAAAATAACATCCTGAGTTCAGGTCAGACGTGGTACTCAAGATCCTTGGCTCCTGGAATAACCAGAGGATATGCTTTCCCTCTTCAAAACTCAATAAACGCACCTTGGAAAGCCTCCGGTATTCTCATGGCAAGCTCTTTGACACCAGCTTCAATAACGCTAGGGACGGAAAGTCAAACAATCACAGCACTGCAAATCGATCCGATTCTAAATAGTACTTATGCTATTAAAGGTAGAGAAGTGAGTATCAATCTTGATTTTCAACCTACCGGAAATAAGATTGAGCGACTTCGATTTTCTTTTTCATCCACCGATCCAAACGCCTCGGGCTATTTCAACTATCTCGGAATTGGAGTCCCTTACTCGAGTCTGGATTTATTCTCTGGAACCTACTTAATCCCTCAGGAAAATTTAATTTCTATTTCGGCAAAAGCTGGTCAGAAAATTTGGGAGTTGAGTGATTTCTTTAATCCTAAAGAATATGATTTGACCAATGGAAATGGAGCTACAGTTCAAAAACTGGTAGTTTTTGACACGAATCAATCAGTTATAATTAAAACCTTAACGCCTACTTCTCAAAATCTAAGGAATCAAGGACCTTGGCCAGAGTTGCTTATTATTGCACCAGCACTATTGAAGAACTCAGCAGAGAAACTTCGAATGCATAAGTTGAGTAATGGTGTTTTTGCTGAAGTAGGATACCTCAATGAGATTTACGACTCATTTGGCTACGGCAATCCAGACTTGAATGCCATCCGAAATTTTATAGCATGGCATTATCAGCAGGGAGGAGAATTAAAAAATGTCTTGATTTTAGGAAAAGGGACATTTGACTATAAAGGAAGACTTGGAGGCAGGCCAAATTTAGTTCAAATATACACTTCTAGAAACAGCCTAAACCCACTTAGCACTTTCAGTTCTGATGATTATTTCGGTCTATTAGAATGGGGAAATGGGACCTGGGAAGAAAGTCGAGACGGAGATGAGCTTATGAAAATCGGAGTTGGAAGACTGCCCGTAATTAATGGATCAGAAGCTTCAATTGTCATCAATAAAATAATTGACTACGAGCTAAATCAAAAACCTGGTGACTGGAAAAAAACAATCACCCTGCTGGCCGATGATGCGGACAATAACATCCACCTCCGGGACATAGAAGCTCATGCGGCTACATTACTTGCGCAAAAACCAGAGCTCAAACTTGAAAAACTCTATCTCGATCGATTTGAGCAGGAAAAAAATGGTACTGTGCAATCCTCGCCAGAAGCGAAAAAAGCGCTTGAGGAACAATTAGACCAGGGTACTTTATTCCTAAACTATGTCGGTCATGGCAACGAAACCACACTCACAGCCGAAGAGATTTTTCTCGTATCTGATATTCAAAATTGGGCAAAACAGGACCAATTAGCACTTTGGGTCACCGCTACTTGCGAATTTGGCAGACATGATAGTCCTTTCTTGAGGTCGGCAGCAGAGGAACTTTTGATTGTTCCGGATAAAGGCGCGATCGGATTACTTACAACGGGAAGACCCGTTTTTAGCAGTGTAAATTTCTCCTTGAATGAAGCCTTCATTGAAACGGTTTTTCAGGAAGAAAATGGAAAGTTTCAAGACCTCGGCACCATTTTTAAAAAAGCTAAGAATGCGAGTATGAATGGGTCTCTAAATCGAAACTTTAGCTTATTGGGTGATCCTAGTATGAGATTGGCTAGACCAGAATTTGAAATAAAAATTACAGCACTTAAGGACTTGGAGTCAGCTTCCCAATTAGACACCCTGAAAGCTTTTCAAAGAGTTTCTTTTGAGGCCGAGGTTGTGGATTTGAAAGAAAACCGTTTAGCTACAGAATTCTCTGGAACTTATGAAATCGAACTTAGTGACAAACCACAAGTAGTTAGAACCTTGGGTAATGAAAGTTCCCCTACAGAATTTAAAGAAGAATCCATCTCACTTTTCAGAGGAAGCGGATCAATCAGTTCGGGTCAGATCAAAGGAGAGCTAATTATCCCGAAAAACACAAAACCAGACTTTGGATTTGGGAATCTTCGGATCATTGGAAAACAGAAAGCAGACAATACAGAGGCTTTCGGGAATTTTGTCTCAATCATCGGAGGATCTTTACCCAGCCCAAATAATGATCAAATTGGCCCCGAAATCAAGGCCATATTCGGTAATTCGGATCAAACTAAACTCACCTTCTCTTCCACTGTAGTTCCGTTGGTTGCTGAGTTTAAAGATGAAAGTGGAGTCAACAGTTCAAACCTAAACCCATTAGAATCTATGCGGATTCAAGTGAATGACGATGAGGAACAGATTATCAGTGCTTTTTATCTTGCTTCAAACAACACATTCAAAGAGGGTCGCGCAAAAGTAGAACTCAAGGGCCTAAAGGAGGGGAAAAACACGATTCGGATAAAAGCTTGGGATACGATTGGGAATAGAGGTGAGTTAGTTCAAGAGATCTTGATAGAAGGAAGCCACACCTTACAAATCGTCGATCATAAAACGTATCCTAACCCAACGAGCAATGAAAGCAAATTCCAAACCGAGCATAATCGGCCCGGCGAAAACATTATGCTTAGCCTTATAGTATATAAATCAGATGGAAAAATACTATTTGAAGAAAACCAACGTATCATAAAAGCAGATGCTGTACTACGGGATTTGTCTTGGATATTTTATCAAAATCAAACCAAATATCCAGCAAAAGGAACTTATATTTACAAATTAACACTCCAATCAGAATTAGACTATTCCTCTGATTCAGTAAATGGAAAAATCGTTATTCAATGAAAAAAATAGCCATTCTCAGTAGGATAATCCTGCTTCTTACAGTAGTAACCCTGGCTACCTTATCTACCTATGCACAAAACAGTGTGATCATCTCCGGTCAGGATCCAGATCGCCGTGTGATAACCACTGCTGTACCTTTTCTGAATTTTGCACCTGATTCGCGTCATTCTGCAATGGGTGACGTTGGAGTTGCTACCTCTCCAGATGCAAGTTCTGCTCATTGGAATTCGGGGAAACTCGCATTCATTGATGACCAAATGGGATTCTCACTTTCCTATTCTCCATGGCTAGGGAAATTGGTAAACGACATGTCCTTAAGTTATCTGACAGGATTCTTCAAAATAGACGAGGTTTCTGCATTTGGTTTCGATCTGCGATATTTTAATATGGGAGATATCCAATTGACTGACGAATTCGGAAATGAATTAGGACAGTTTAACCCTAGAGACATTGCTATTGGTGGGACCTATTCCAGAAAATTAACTTCTACATTGGGATTAGGTATTTCAGCACGTTTTATTCATTCCAATCTTTCTGGAAATATTTCTTCTGTTGGAGGATCTGAAAGCAGACCAGGAATAAGCGTTGGTACGGATGTTGGCCTTTACTACACTAAACCAATTTTTTCCGGATCTAAAGAAGGTAACTTTTCTTTAGGACTAAGCATAACCAATATTGGCCCAAAAATCACTTATAATTCCGCATCAGATTTAGATTATATTCCAACCAATTTTAGAATTGGAACAGCCTATTCCTTAGACATAGACCCTGCTAGCACCATTACCTTCGCGCTAGATTTCAATAAGTTACTTGTACCTAGTCCACCAATCTATACCACTAACGAAGATGGTTCACTAGAGACGGATGAAAATGGTAATTTGGTGATCGAATCCGGAAAGGATCCTAATCGCCCATTAATCTCAGGCATGTTTGGTTCTTTTGGAGATGCTCCGGGAGGATTTTCAGAAGAATTGCAGGAAGTCATGATCTCATTTGGCGTAGAATATACATACAATGATAAGTTTGCCTTGCGAACTGGATATTTTTACGAAAACCCAAATAAAGGCGGCAGAAGGTATTTCACCATGGGAGTTGGATTTGACCTTACTAAATTAGGGTTTGACTTTTCTTACCTAGTCCCACAAACCCAAAACCACCCATTAGCGGAGACTTTAAGGTTCTCGCTTCTCTACACAATCCCGAATAAATAATGTTCTTAGATCGCTCAAAAGCTCCTGAATTTAAAATTCCGGATGATTTTGAAATTATAAATCCTGTAAAAAAGGAACTGAAGAACGGAGCATTTCTTTATTATGCAGAGACTCCTGGAATCAATGCTATTAAGTTAGAACTAGTATCTAAAAGCAATCGAAACTCATTACCTCTGAATCATTCGCTTGTCCCATCTTTCACTTTACAGATGCTTCAAGAAGGAACGACTGAAAAGTCTGGTGAAGAAATAGCAGATTTTTTTGATTTTCATGCAGCTGAATTAAATCCATTTTCCTCTTATTCAAGAGAGGGGTTAGGTTTATATTCGACCAAAAAGCATATTTTTAAGGTTTTACCTACTTTTTGCTCTTTGCTAACCAAAGCTACTTTCCCTGAGCAAATACTTGAAAAAAGAAAGTCTCAGCGCAAATTGAGTATACGCCTTTCTAATGAAAAAACTTCATCACGAGCCAATCAATTGTTGCGAAAAAGTCTATTTGGGGTAGCTCATCCTTTCGGATTTGAACCTAATGAAGAGGATGTATCCTTGGTTACAGTGGATATGCTTCGCTCCTATTATGAAAAACACCTCTGGGAAGATTTAGAGATTTTTCTAACTGGTGATCTAAATCCTTTGGAGTTGGATGACTTAGTTGCATCGCTTGAATCACTTCCAAATAGAGTTCATCAACCGATCACCGATTTACAAGAAATCTCAAGCGGACTTGGCGAGAAGGAGTTTAGAGAATTAGCCGTTCAAAGCAGTATTCGTATAGGCCATTGGTCGATTCCGAAGAATCATCCTGATTATATTCCATTGTCTGTTTTCAACACCATTCTTGGAGGCTATTTTGGGTCCAGGCTTATCAAAAACATTAGAGAAGACAAAGGTCATACCTATGGGATTAGCAGTGGCTTGGCCGAGATTGGTGACTTCAACTATTGGGTTATTAGCGCCGATGTCCAAAAGGCACATTATCAGGAATGCTTGACGGAGATCTACAAAGAAATTGCAGATCTGGTAGAGAATCCAATTGGAAAAGATGAAATAGAAGTGGTCCGAAATTATTTAATTGGTAAAATGCTTGCCGGATTTAGTTCAACCTTCGACTTACTTGACCAGTTTAAAGCAGTTCATTTCTCTGGGATGAACTTCGCCTTTTTTGAAGAAAAACTAAAATTCCTTAAGAAATTTACTGCTGAGGATATTCAACGAATCGGCAAGACTTATTTTTCCGATACAACTTTCATCGAAGTAGTGGTCGGTTAATTAGGTGATTTGTAGGTAAAGCCAAGAAAAATCGAAACGTCTTTTGAGCCAATATCCATAAATGGCAAACCTAATCCCCTTCAGTCCGATTTCTTCGCCCAGCTTAACAAAGCCTTCAGCAGGTTCGAAATTAGCTGACCAAAGTGCATGCTTCAATTCATAGAGAATTCTCTTCCCTAAAGCTTTATCTTCTTCAGGATGGATATTCATGGCTTTAACCTTTACACAGACAGCCAGTGTACTAGGAAGCATCTTGGACTTGTATCGTTGATATTGTGAAGAAGACAATGAATTAGAATGCTGTCGCTTCAAGACACCAATATGATCTGAAAATACAACTGGATATTTTCTTGCCAGCCTCAGTTGGATATCAAAATCCTCATAATATAGGCCAGAATCATAACCTCCCTCTTTTTCTAGAACTTTTGCATTGAATACAATGGTAGGAGAGCAAATATAGTTATGCTCAATAAGTGTCTCATAGAGTTCCCCCTGTAGAATCTCCTCTTCTAAGTCACCGTAAGAATTACGTTTGTAAAAAGTTTTAATTTCTCCATCCGTAGTTAAAATATAAGCATCAGAATAAACGAATGCTGCATATGGAGCTTTGCGCAGTTGATCAATAGAAAGTGATAAATGATCGGGATAAAGCACATCATCCCCTGACAAATCAACCACATACTGACTGGAAAGTGAACCTAAAGATTGGTTAAAAAGCCCACAATAAGGCATTTCCTCTTCCATGAAAATTGTCTGGACGGACATATTTCCCGATTGCTGACTTACCCAGCGTCGGATGATTTCTGGAGTCTGATCAGTGCTTCCATTATCGATGATGATAAGCTCTTTGGAATAATAATCTTGTAATTTGACACTCTCAAGCGTCTCTTCGATCCATTTTTCATGGTTGTAGGCAACACAAATAATCGTAACTCGATCAACTATCTTCATTTCAAAATTCCTTAATCCAGCTCATTTTATTGGAGATATCATTTGAAAATCTCGCTTTGAAAAACATAAGGCCATGATTTGCATGATCTCCCATATCTGATGATCCTAAATCAATAAAATCAACTTTCTGTTCCTTCGCAAGTAAAAAAAGTTCGAATAGCAGAAAATCTCCGCCCCCCTTACTTTCATTACTAGAATCTAGTCCAGAAAGAAAATAATAAATTGAATTTGTAGTTAATAAAACCGCCAAAACGAAACCTAGCACCTGATCCCCTTTCTCCAATTTTAGCAGAAAATAACGTTCTGGATAGCTGGAAACCTGTTGAACCAAGTAATCTTCATTAATTGAAGACTTATACCCCTTTTCACTGTTCCAAGCTTTGATCTTTTTAAGAAAATCAAAATTTGAGATTGAATGATGACTTGTCGTCAAACCAGAAGCCTTCAACTTTTCACGAATTCTTGGACCCTCAGCCAGAATGTATTTTTCTATCTTTTTTGAACCTGTATAAAACTGATGGCTGAGTACACTCTTCAGATTCCAACTCAATTTGAATAAAAGGTAATTCACTAAATCTGAATAAGGCTCATAATTCTTGGGGGCCTGCACAATAGTCAAGCTTTTGACTCCTTTGGCTCTTAAATATTCAGTGACCAATTCTATAAATGTTTCCAAAGCGGTAGAATTCAAGCCTTTTTCACACCAAAAACCTCCAAAAGGCGAATTAGGAAGGGAAATCGCATGCTGATCAGGGGTAATCGCTACTGAAATCCAGATTTTGACTTTCCCCTTTTTCTGATCTTCAAATTGAAAGTATTGTAATCCATTTAAAGGAATATTTGCTAAAAAATAATCTTTATCGAGTTGGCTGGATTCGAAGGCTTGAAACCTCAAGGAATCAGGAGTATTGTTCTTTAAGGCTTTCAAAGTATTTCTTATCTCGTATATAATCTTCTTCTGAAAATTCTAAATCAGACATTCCAAGGAGAACTGTTTCCGCAGAAAAACTTACGCTCACCCAGTGTAGTGGAGGAACAAAAAGACCCAAAGCAGGAGAATCCAAGGTAAAGGTATTGATTTCTCCGGCTGCAGATTCAACTATTACTATGGCATTTCCACTTAATGCCACCAAAACCTGAGATTCCTGCCAATGCGCATGATTGCCTCTACTGGTTTTTTCATCAACTTTGGTAATCCAAAAACAACGCTGAATTCCATTAGGGAAAAGCGTCATATTCTCCCAGAAATTCAAAGATCCACCCTCGCTTTTCTCCCCAGGGAGTTCAAGTAAATAGGGAGGTTGAAGAATGATTGATTTTTTCATCTTTGATTTCGTTCACTTTAAAATTAAGACAAATCAAAGGAATAAAGGTTAATCAAAAGTTAATTTTCTAACTTCGAGTTAGATGTAATTTCTCCAATGAGCAGTTCCAATAGCCTAGATTCACCTTCTGAAGATACTTTTTTAACCTTAGCAAATGAAAGCACGGGGCTTTTTAAAGATAGGAGCAGCAAATTTTTCTATTATTCCTTCCCTGTAATAAATGAGGAGGAAATCAAAAGTCACTTGAAAGATTTACGCAAAAAACACTTTGATGCTAGACATCACTGCTATGCTTGGAATCTAGGGACAGATGGGATGAATTATCGTGCGAATGATGATGGTGAACCAAATCATAGTGCAGGTGACCCTATTTTGGGTCAAATCAGGTCACATCAATTAACCAATGTCCTTATTGTAGTGGTTAGATATTTTGGAGGGACAAAGCTTGGGATCAGTGGATTGATCAATGCGTATAAAACTTCGGCAGCTTTGGCGATTGAAGAAAATGAGATCATCGAACAATTGATCACTTCCAAAATAAAGATCCATTTCCCTTATGCTGACTTGAATGAAGTCATGAAACTGGTAAAGACATTCGATCTCATTATTTTAAAACAAGAAATGAGTTTGGACTGCAAGATGATTCTAGAGGTGAGACTAGGACTAGCCGATCAAATCAAAGACTCATTAAATGATATTTTACCTCTGATTATTTTAGACTAAAAAAGCGAGTCCAAATAACCCTCTGTTTTCAATTTCTTGTAAATTTCTAGGCAAGCCCAGGCGTCAGTTGCCGCATAGCGTTGCTGCTTTTGAGTGAGGTTTACTGCTTCCCAATTAGATACTTGCTCAGATTTTGAAATCCGCATATTCAATACCATGGCACAGAGATTCCGAACTCCTACATTTTCGAATCCAACCTTTTTCAACTCATCATTCAGATCAAAAAATGAATTGGGGTAGAAAGAGTCAGTAAGTTTTGCAAGTCCTTTGATATCATCATGCACTGCAGCTCCCACTTTGATGATATGCTCTTTTTCTAAGACGTTCCGAATCAAATCCGGAAAGCCAGTCTTATGAGTTCGAAATAAAAATGCCTGAGATGGAGTTGATAATTGAAGTAAAGAAACCTGATTAATCACCCCTTTTTTGAAAGCAGGCTTCGTCTCTGTATCAAATCCTATAATGGGATGCTGAGACAAGAAATCAGCTACTTCCTCTACATCATCTAAGTCTTCGATTAAGAAAATCTCTCCTTCAAACTGGCCAAGGGCAAGTTCATTGATTTCTTCCTTTGAAATTTTTAATGGAATCATAATTCATCTTCTAATTCACCCTCCTCATAATACCGAATCCCGATTTTCAAATAACCAAAAAGAATCGTCATAATAGGACTAATAATATTAAAAAAACAAAACGGTGCATAAACCAATGTGGCCACACCCAATACTGAAGCTTGAGTGGCCCCACAAGTATTCCAAGGAACAAGTACCGAAGTAACTGTCCCCGAATCCTCCAGCGTACGACTTAAGTTTTCAGGCTTTAGTCCTCGCTTTCTATAGACATCCGCATACATTCTTCCCGGAACCAAGATGGCCAAATATTGATCTGAGGTAGTGATATTGAAAAACACACAGGTGGCCGCAGTAGAAGCGATCAAAGACCCGACGCTATGAACCTTACTAATAACCGCCTGCGCCAAAACCTGAAGCATTCCGCTGACTTCCATAATCCCGCCAAAGACCATTGCGCAGATAATCAACCAAATGGTATTTAGCATCCCTGACATTCCACGAGTCACTAAGAGTTCGTTTACAATATCATTGGATGTCACAACACTCACTTCACCGTACAAGGACATCATCACTGCCTTGAATGCTTGGTAGCTAAATGAGCCTCCTTCTCCTGCAATCACACGAATAATGTCTGGTTGAAAAATCAGGGCAAACACCCCCCCCAGTAAAGTCCCTGCAAGCAATGCGGGAATAGCTGCAACCTTTCTTATAATTAGAACTAGTACTAATGCTGGGACAATAAATACCCATCCGGTAATATTAAATCGCTCTAAAATCACCGAAGAGATTGACTTGACGTCGTCCACGCTTCCACTCGTCTCGTAGTTAAATCCGATAATAACAAACAAAATCATCGTGATTGTAATCGAAGGAATAGTTGTTTTTGCCATATAGCGAATGTGAGTAAACAAGTCTGTACCCGCCATCGCTGGAGCCAAATTAGTCGTATCTGAAAGCGGAGACATTTTATCACCAAAGTAAGCGCCTGATATAATAGCGCCAGCAATGATACCTTCCTCAAACCCTAATGCTTTACCAATGCCAAGCAAAGCGACCCCAACTGTAGCTACGGTAGTCCAGCTACTTCCTGTAGAGATAGAGACTATACCACTTACAAAACACGCTGCAAATAGAAATATCGTTGGATTCAGGACCTGAAGTCCATAATAAATCATAGCGGGTACGATGCCGCTGATCATCC
>CAWUWQ010000411.1:0-7082 GCA_963926065.1 uncultured Algoriphagus sp. | reverse complement strand
GTTTTATGGGCTTTATAGACATGTCATCTTAACCTAGCACATCTATTTTTGTTATGCCCGCTCTTGGTTTTAACTTTAAACATTCGAGGTTTTAGAAACCAAAATGTCAGCCTGTATACCTCTGGAACATTCTTTGCACATTTACTCCTCCCTCTAGGAGTAGAATATTTACCTAAGCGTAGTCCCCCAGCTAGGAGTAAAATGCTAGCTCCCTTCTGAGTGTAGTAGAGTCCTAGTTTAGGCTTAGTTTGCAACTACGCCTAGCTATTTTGAGGAATTTATAATTCCTTAACCTGTCAAAATCCCCTTAGCTCAATGTAGAATAATCTCCTAAGCGTAGTTTTTAACTACAGGTTTTTATTTGCAGCACTTCCCTTGAAAGCTTATCTTACTATTCACGAAAAAAAATCGGTTTTAGGACTAGGATTCCTTTACCAAAAATCGCTGGGACTACTTTATTGAGCATCTTATGGGAGAAGTGCCTATTAGACCTTATCAGATTCAGAAGTGAGTTAAGATTTGAGATTGGAAATCTGAGCATAAAAAAGCGCAGACATCAGGATCTGCGCTTTTTTTAAATCTTTTGAAGTTCAGTACTTATAGACTATAGTACTCTAGAATTAGTCAAACACTAGATTTTACGCTTCTTCGAAAATCGGTATTCCGACTTCCTTTTCAAATCTACTTCACTACTTTCAATGTTCCCTGCATGGTATAGAAATGTCCGGGTACTGTACACACATAGGTGTATTCTCCTGGCTCAGTTGGAGCAATGAAATATATAGTAGTGGACTCACTTGGTTGCAACAATTTCGTATTAACAATTACTTTGCTACTAGTTGGAATGTAGTCTTTTTGCTGACCTTCTAACCCTAGTTTCATCGCTGCCTCACCTACTTCTATGGCAGTTCCAGGCATCACGATCACAAAGTTGTGCAGCATATCATCCACATTTTGGAATACCAACTTTACCTTGCTTCCAGCTTTTACCTGCAGTTGTTCAGGATCAAATTTTAAGCCCGGCTTTGTACCCATGTTGATGGTGATATCAGCCTTTCCATCCCAGCTTGTAGGCATCGTTGTTACATTCTTTGCTATTTTGGGCGCTACAGTCTTATTTGCGGCTGCCTGTTTCTTAGCAGTAGCAGCTTGAGCTTTTGCGTCAGCATCTGCCTGTGCCTGAGCAATGCTATCTGCGGCAGCTTTTACCATCATTTCGTGCTCATGACGTGCTTTAAATGGAGCGGTATCTACTTTCTCACCTTTTCCAAAATTATTAAGCGTGTAGTATCCTACCGTATGCAATAATGGTTTTCCTTCGGTGGATTTTACGCCCTCAGCTTTGATCTCATGGATGTAACCCAAACGAAGATTATCTACTACCAACCGAGCTTTCATCCCATCTTCTGAGACTACAATTCCTATGATATTGCACTTCTCATTGTTAATCACTGGGCTACCGTATTGAGCCTGATACTTATAAGTGAAGCCAGTCACTTCATAATTCGCTGGATCTTCAGCCAATTCCTTATCCACAGGTTCTGTGAATTCAATCTCGAAACCATCCGGCTTTGACTTGATCGTCTTCATTTCAAATGGCATTCTACCAGTCCATACTAATCGCTGAAGACTGAACAATTCTTTTCCTGTGGAAGACCAACCACGGCTGGTCATACCCACAAACATGGAGGCATCATTTCCCCACACCATTCTCAGAATACCTGAAGAAAAGCCTTCTCTGAAAGGGAAAACAACCCCTTGATAAACACCATCAATTTTCTCGAAATCAACCCGAGAAATAATACTTTGTCCCTGATCTCCTACAAAAACCTGATTGGCAAATGGTCCAAAACCACCTTCCGTATTGTCATTCAAAAACCCTGAAGTCGAAATCCCCAAAATGCCATGTGGTAACCAAATGGCTGGTATTTTCAGCCCAGTAACTCGCTTAGCCACCTCATAGAATGGTTCTCCGGTATTTGGTATGTCTTCTTTCTTAAGCGTCACAGGAGATCCCGGAAGGCCAGACCAAGCTAAGCTTTCCGCATTTCCCAAGAAGTCACCTTTCTCAACATGAGATATTCTACCTGATCCAACCCAGTCACCTTGGTTTTCTGTATAAAAGAAATCTCCTTCCGCATTCATTCCATATCCTGCAGGTGAACGCATCCCAGCTGCAAAAGGCATCATCTCTCCTTCTGGAGTAATCTCCAATGTCCAACCTCTCCAGGGCGCTAAACTCACACCATGACCTAAGCTATTACTCCAGCCAACATTTAGGGTCACTAGCATATTTCCATTTGGGAGAAAAGTAGGCCCATATGAATACTCATGGTAATTTCCCGAAAGAGGCCAAGAAAAGATTTTCTTATAGATATCGGCTTGACCATCTCCATTGGTATCACTCAAACGGGTCAATTCACTTCTTTGGGTGACGTAAATATCGCCATCATGGTATGCCAAGCCCAGAGGCTCGTGCAATCCTGACGCAAACTTCTTGTAAATCGGCTTTTCATTTCCTGAAATATTCGGACTGGAAACTATCCAAACTTCGCCTCTTCGAGTACAAATAGCCAAACTTCCGTCCGGCATAGTGGCCATTCCTCCGACTTCCAAAATCACATCTTCCGGAACAGGCAAAGAGATCAATTTGTAAAAATCATCTTCGGTCTCCGGCAACATCTTTGGTGCTTTTTCCTGTGCTTTTAATTCAACTTGTCCGATAAATAGGCAAGCCAAGGCAAAAGCAAATCCTTTCACATTGTTGAGTTTCATTAGATTTTTCATGCTTCTTCCTATTTATTACCAAACGATTGAATAAGTAATCTCACCTGATTTGCCGATCATTTTGACTGGTAAAATCAGTTCTGCTGATCCGTCAGGAGCATTCCTTATAATTGGAGATACATTTCCTTCAAAAGAGATATAATAGGTATGGTCATCTATGGAATAAAGATCATTGGGTAATTTCTCTATGGAAGCACCTTCCGCCACCAAAGCATAAAACTGCTGATCTTCATTTTCTGTGACAACCATGAGTGTCCTAGCCAATTTCTTCCCTGAATCTTTAATATCCAAAGTTTCACTAATCTTCACACCGGGCATATCATAGGTAATAATAGGTGCACCATTATTTTTCAATTCATAGCCTGAGTAGGTGAAATCCAAATTTTCTTCAGGCCATGCTGAATCTTTAGTCGCCAATACAGCAATGCTTGGTTTACCACTGAATTCGATCACATTTCCAAGAGGTATCATCAATTGGGTTTCTCCTCGGCCGTACCACATCGGTGTAGTTTCCACAAACTCTCCTCTCCACACATTCAATAGCTCACCACTGCTCAAATCTATCGCATAGTTTACGCCTTCTGGCTCGCCTACTGCAACAGTATGTGTGCGTTTCTCACCATTATGCATGAGGAAACCACGTTGCATTTCAGCTTTCCTATTTACCTTCACCGCTATCTGCCCTACCGGGGCAGCGGCTCTCATTGGAACATTGAGCGCTGTTTTAGCGATTCCATTTCCTTCTACTGTGAGTGTGATATCATTACTAGGTGCGTACCAATGTCCAAATGTCTTGAAGTAATTCAGTTTGATTTGGTGTACTCCGGTAGTCAATTGGGTAGA
This sequence comes from uncultured Algoriphagus sp., assembly GCA_963926065.1. Lineage (GTDB taxonomy): Bacteria > Bacteroidota > Bacteroidia > Cytophagales > Cyclobacteriaceae > Algoriphagus. The sequence continues at coordinate 3,452 of CAWUWQ010000411.1, read as the reverse complement.
ACCATTGGCTTTACCAGTAACTCCGTCCACATAGACCACTTCCTTTTCATCGATAAATAACTTTCCTGCTCCATTGATCACTCCAGGAGGAGTATCATCAGGAACCCAAGCCAGATTTAGGTAAAAGAAATATTCTCCTGCACTTGGCACAGTCAATGTTCCTTCGATCGTTCCAGAAAACTCATTTCTAGTAGCAGGAGCCAAATGAGCTAGTACATCTATATCCATTTTCCCTTTTGGGGCAGCAGTCGCAAAGTCATTGACCGACTTAATACCATCGTAGTAAGTAAGGTCCATATTCTTTAGCGTTACTTCTTCGGCACCATAGGTCTTGTAACTTATATTTCGAATAGCTACGCCCCCATGGTCTCCCTGAATTACCAAAGGACCCAAAGCTTGCTCATCTTCATAAAATGTACCCTGAGTAGGTCCAGTAACCTCTATATTCTTCTGAACAATCACCCCATTCAGGTCAACGGAAATAAATTTGGCATTTGACATCTTTTTGCCTTGAGAATCAAAGCGAGGCGCTCTGAAGACAATTCTTAATGATTGCCAAAGTCCAGGAGCTCTACTGACATTCACCAATGGAGGATGACCTTCAAAACCTTCCCTACCCTTACCTCTGCTCTCATCCCATCTTTGATAGATTGCGCCGGCATCACCAAATGTGGGATCCTGCTGGGTCCACGAGTCAAACAACTGCACCTCATATCTACCCTGAAGATAAATACCAGAATTACTTCCCTTTGGCATCATAAAATCAAGCGAAAGCTCTATGTCTCCATGCTCAATTGAAGTTTTGATTTCAGCGTTACCCTCTTTCTGAATAGAATTGAGCAAAACACCAGTACCATTGGTGGTTTTTGACTTCTCTCCATTAAGATCATAATACACGTCCTTTACAATCTGCCAATTGCCAGTTGTAGGTTGGAACTCACTCAAATTTTGTAATGGCAGCACTTCAAATGGAATTGGGCTCTCCTGTGCTACAGATGCTATTGTCTTGATGTACAAGAAACAACAAATCAGAAATATTTTATTATACATTTTAGGTTAAATAGGTTACTATTTGAAAGATAACTCAAAAACCATTTTAAAAAAATAAGATTATCACATATGTGTATCCACTTAACCGCACGTATGTGCTTTAATGCTGGAGGTTCAAATTTTGCAACTCCCCCTTTTTTAAAGGAGGCAAGGGGGATTTTTTCTGGCTACAACCAAACCTAATTCTTTTATGTGCAATCATGCGGATACACAGATTATTTCAAGTAAAAATTTATTCGCGTTGTATCTATACAATAAAAAAGCAGGAAAAAATCTCCTGCCCTTCTGTGTGTAGTAGAGTCTTAGTCTAGGCGTAGGTTGTAACTAAGTCTATATTTTTTTAAGAAATTTATAATTCCTCAACTCATCAAACTTCTCCCCTCTCATATCATTCTATATAAGTATTCGGTTGAACTGACTTAGGTCAAGCTTGAGCCTTTTCACGCTGAGGCTGGAATTCATCCGTCTGATCTTGATCTTACGAGTGCTGGCATAGGAGTTTAGAAGCTTGCGTTCGGAGTAACTAGCTATGAATTTAATTTAGACTATCCCAAAAAGAGAGGCCGAGTTTACATCTCGGCCCCAAGCTCTGTTAAGTTAATTAGCTGCTTTTTTTTACTAGGCTTCCAGCTCTGTGGACTTTTTTTGCCTTTTCCATAGCTTGGGCAGATCCTGATAGATCAGCTTGGCATATTTGGTACATTCATTCGTACTAGCATCTTAACGCATTGGAATAAGCCAGTGAAGGTTCGATTAACGCTACCTACTTCACATTGCGCGTATCGCTCACGTTGTGGCAAAGTTGGTCTCCCAGCACCCACCGAAAGCAACCTGCTCGCTGGTTCTATTGAATAGGTAACTCTCAACCATCCACTTACTCTGCTGCCAGAAACTTATTTACATCCAGCCAGTGAATAAAGGTATCAAACCAGCGGTTGCTGGTACGCCCAGGGTTGCCTAGTCCAAATCCGTGTCCCCCGTTTTGGTAGAGATGAAATTCTACGGGAATTCCAGCTTTAAACCACGAATCGATTACCCCAAATTGTCCACGAAATAGAAAATCATCCGAAGCGATTACATTAAACATGGGAGGAGCATTTTTGGGAACATCCACGGAACCCATTCCTCCATAGATTGGACCTATAAAGGCCAGATTCATAGTTTTAGAATGAAGCGTGGCATGCATGGTCAGTCCGGCACCTGCCGAAAAACCTATCATTCCTATTCTGGAAACATCAACGCCCCATTCTTCTGCCCGATCCAAGATCATCGCATAAGCAGCTTCTGCGTCTTCGAGTTGATTGGATAGGTCTCGGGCTAAGGGTGAAGGACCAGTTGTAGCGGGCTTTCCATCGGTGGCAGGAGCTGGAACAGGTCTAGGTCGGTTCATCCAAGCAGAAAAATCATCCAAGGTCTCCGGTGTAGGATAAAGTCTATATTTCAACACAAAGGCGGCAATTCCTTGCTCTGCCAATGCCTCAGCCACTTCCCAGCCTTCATTTCCCATGGATAGCCAGCTGAATCCTCCCCCAGGTGCTACAATCACCGCTGTACCATTTCCTTTGCCTGGCGCTGGGAGAAAAGGCGTCAAGGTTGCAATAGAGATATTGCGAGCCATGGGATCACCCCACTGTCGGAACCAAGTCTCCGAGGCTGGTTGATCTGCTACCCCACCTGTCCCCAGTAAGATTGCATTTGGCTCGGTTGGGTTTTCAAGGGGATAAATGGTCCCATCTTGTGCTTTAGCATGTAGGGCAAGGAAAAAGAGGCAGAGTAAAAAAGCAGGTTTGAGTAGATTTTTGAATAATTGAGGCATGATTTTTTGGGTTGAGTGAGGAAGATTAAATCACGAATAGAATCGAATTTGGGATAAATTTTCGTGAGATGCTTTAGGTGATCTATGAATGGGATTTTAGGATTGTTTATGTATTCCTAAAGAAACTTTGGATAAGGGTTGTATTTGGTCACGAGGACGAGGGTTAAAGTAATAATATTTGCAGCAAGAAAATTTATCGATTGATTTTGGACACCTACTAGTCATGTGATTTCAAAATTAAATCCTGCTAAAATAACAAGTTATTCTAAAGTTTTATAGGATAAAGCGCTGAGATGTTGCCTGATTATCATTGAAATTCAACACTAAGTGTATCATTCTTTTATATACTACGCTCCTACTGCAGCTGATAAACTCGCTATATCTAGGGGTAGAACGATGACTAGAACTTGGCGCAATCTGCGATAGAAATCAAGAGAAGCTAGGCTTTAAAGTTGTAAGGAATATGTAATTCCTCACCCAATCTAAGTTACAATATTTCCTTAACCAGCCTGTCACAGTATAATGATACTGAATCTCATACATGCGCGCTGTTGTTTTTATTCCCAATTCCCCACGTTCTACCTCG
>CAWUWQ010000410.1:0-15186 GCA_963926065.1 uncultured Algoriphagus sp. | reverse complement strand
AGGATTGATGACTGACTGGGGAGCTCACATGTTTGATATTGCCCAGTGGGGAATCGGAATGGATCGTAATGGTCCGGTAGAAGTAATTGTGGATAAAGAGGAAGAGCCCATGAAATACCGCTATGCAAATGGAATTGAGATGATCGTCGCACCATTTGATGACAATACTAGACAGGGAGTAAAGTTTATTGGAGAAAAAGGATGGATTACGGTTTCAAGAGGGAATTATGCTACTTCAGTAAAGGAATGTGAAATGAGTTTTGACAAAGAACAATTGGGTTTTTCGCCTCATCATATAGATTTTATCGATTCCGTGTTGATGCGAAAGGATCCAATCGTACCTGTGGAAGTGGGTCATAGTACTTGTACAGTTTGTACGATTGGAAATATTGCCCATGATTTGGGTAGATCCTTAAAGTGGGATCCAATTGCCCAGGTATTTATTGGAGATGCCGAAGCAAACTCTCGATTGCATTACAATTATGAAAATGGGCTAGCGCTATAATTTCAATTAACTATTAGAATCCAAAGGCATCAAAATTGAATTTTGATGCCTTTTTTTAATCCTATTCCATTAGATTGTGTTAAATCTAAATATTTGTGATATGAATCCTTCTCAAAGCCTTTCGCTCCATCTTTACACCAGTTCAAGAATTCTAATTCAATTGATCCAAAGCAGATTAAATGAATTTGGATTGGCTTATCCACAGTATTTGGTTTTGGAGGTGTTGTGGAAAGAAGACGGTTTACGCGTCAATGAAATCGGTAAAAGACTTGAATTGGATTCTGGAACCTTGACTCCTCTCTTAAAAAAGCTCGAAGCCATGAACTTTGTGAAAAGGCAACGAGGTGAAGCAGATGAGCGAACCGTCACCGCAGAATTAACCTATCCGGGCAAATCCCTTCAAAGTAAAGTAAGGGCTAGCTTAGCCAGCTTTGATGAATTGCTTCAGGGATTTCCTGATCTAGCCATAGATCCCCTAAACCAAAACCTCGCTGAGTTGTTAGAAAGTCTGAAATCATTGAAAAATTCAGAAAATGGAAAAACTTAATATTGATTACACAGCAGTAGCAATTAACACTGGCGGAAGAAAAGGTCATGTAAAAACTGATGATGGATTGCTAGATTTTGATGTCACTATGCCAAAGGAGATTGGCGGAGAAGGTGGAAAAACCAATCCAGAGCAACTTTTTGCAGCTGGATATGCTGCCTGTTTTGGTGGTGCTTTGGGAGCTGTGGCTGGTAAGGTCAGTTTGCGAGATTCTGAGATAATAGCAAAAGTTCATCTTGGAAATTACGGTCCAGGATCATTTGGCTTAGCTGTGGATATCGAAGTAAAGATCCCTCATGCTTCATCCTTGGAAGAAGCTCAAAAATTAGTCGATGCAGCACATCAAGCTTGTCCTTACTCAAAAGCAACTCGGGGAAATATCGAGGTGAATGTGACGGCAGTAGCTTAATATTATTATTGGAATAAGAAAGGCTAGGATTTTCCTAGCCTTTCTTATTTATTCTGATTCAAATCTTTAGACTTGGAATTTTTCTCTCTTCGCAAGAATCTGGCTTTTTTATTCTGCGTTCCTATCACATTTTCATCGCTGATTGAGAGGTCGAAATTCAAGCCTATTGGATATATCAAATCACTACGACCCCTTTACCCAACATTTTTCTGTCTAATAATGCCTGCAAGGCATCAGGAGCTTCTGCTAAAGAATATTGCTTACTAATATGCTGATGGATTTTCCCTTCCTTGATCCACTGAACTAGCTGCCCTATATTTTGAAAACTTTGTCTAGATTCAAGGTTGGAAAACTGTCCCCAGAATACACCCATAATGGCACAGCCCTTCAGCAAAGGAAGATTCATCGGGATTTTTGGGATTTCACCATTCGCAAAGCCGACAATCAGGTAACGACCTTTCCAGGCAATTCCTCGCAATGCGGCTTCTGTATAATCTCCACCTACTGGATCGTAAATTACATCCACCCCTTTTCCTCCAGTCAATTCTTTGATCCGAGTTTTCAGATCTTCAGTGGAATAATTGATCGTTTCGGAAGCACCTTTTTCACGGCAAAGCGCAAGTTTTTCATCAGAAGAGGCAGCAGCAATGACTTTTGCTCCCATCACATTTCCTAATTCCACAGCCGCTAGTCCGACTCCGCCGGCAGCGCCTAGAACTAGCAATGTTTCTCCAGGCTGGAGATTTGCACGATCTTTCAACGCATGAAAAGATGTGCCATACGTGTATAAAGTAGTCGCAGCAATCTCCGGGGTTAACCCCGGAGGCATAGCAAAAACTCGATCAATATCTACTGCGACTTTTTCTGCAAAGCCTCCCCAGCCACAAAGTGCCAATACCGATTGCCCGACTTGGAATTGAGTTACACTTTCACCTATGGCTAGGACTTTCCCCGCCACCTCACCACCTGGTGAGAAAGGAAGCTCGGGTTTGAATTGATACTTATTTTGAATGATCAAAGCATCTGGAAAATTAACCCCACAAGCGGCTACAGCTATCAAGATTTGGCTTGGTCCCAGCAAAGGATCCAAAACATCTCTTAAAACAAGATTTTCTGGAAGCCCGAATTCTTCGCAAAGTATTGCTTTCATAATAATTGATTTATGCCACTAAGGCTCTTAAGTAAAAATAGGATAAACTTATTTTAAAAACCCAAAACTTTAGTGTCTTCGAGACTTCGTGACGAGTAAACCGAAACTTAGTGACTTTGTAGCCTAAAAAATCAAATCCCTTAGGCATTTACTTCCGAAAAGGATAATTTTGAGGCCTTTACTAAAATATAAAATTCTTTTATGGCTGTTAACGATTTTATCCATTCCAATAAAGACCGATTTCTCAACGAATTACTCGATTTACTCCGCATTCCTTCCGTAAGTGCTGATCCTAAATTCAAAAACGATGTCTTTGCTGCGGCAGAATTTGTCAAAAATTCCCTTGAGAAAGCAGGCGCTGATACCGTAGAGATCTGTCAAACGGCTGGCTATCCAATTGTGTACGGGGAAAAAATCATTGACCCAGCCTTACCGACAGTTTTGGTATATGGGCATTACGATGTACAGCCGGCTGATCCCTATGAACTTTGGGACTCTCCTCCATTTGAGCCAGTAATCAAAAACACTAAAATCCATCCTGATGGAGCCATTTTCGCAAGAGGGTCAGCAGATGATAAGGGTCAGTTTTACATGCACGTGAAAGCGTTCGAAGCCATGATGGCAGAAAATGACTTGCCTTGTAATGTAAAATTCATGATCGAGGGAGAAGAAGAAGTCGGTTCAGATAATTTAGACAAGTTCGTCATTGAAAATAAAGAGCGGCTAAAAGCAGACGTCATTCTTATTTCTGATACACATATGATTTCCATGAAGAACCCATCGATTACTGTTGGTCTTCGTGGCATGGCCTACATGGAAGTAGAAGTAACTGGGGCCAATCGTGATCTTCACTCTGGCACGTACGGTGGTGCAGTGGCTAATCCTATCAACATCCTTTGTGACATGATCGCTTCGATGAAAGATGAAAACAATCACGTCACCATCCCGGGCTTTTATGATAAAGTACAAGAGCTCACTGAAGCTCAGCGAGCCAGATTAAACGAAGCTCCTTTTAGCCTAAATGAATACAAAGAAAAACTAGACATTGCCGATGTAGACGGCGAGAAAGGCTATACCACCATTGAGCGAATCGGAATCCGTCCAACTTTAGATGTCAATGGAATTTGGGGAGGCTATATTGGTGAAGGAGCTAAGACAGTTTTGCCATCCAAAGCTTCTGCTAAAATCTCCATGCGTCTGGTACCAGATCAGGACTGGAGAGAAATAGCAAAGATTTTCGAAAATCATTTCAAATCCATCGCGCCTGCTTCAGTCAAAGTAAAAGTGAAAGCGCACCATGGCGGTGCTCCAGCAGTAGTTTCAGATTCCTCACTAGGATATCAGGCTGCAGAGGCTGCAATGGAGGAAACATTCGGTAAACGCCCTATCCCAACACGTGAAGGAGGCTCCATACCGATTGTTGCTTTGTTCCAAAAGGAACTAGGATCGGATCCTATTTTGTTTGGCTTTGGACTGGATACAGATGCACTTCACTCACCGAATGAACATTATGGGGTGAAGAACTATTTTATAGGTATTGAGACGATTGCGGCTTTCTTCAAGCATTTTAGAAAGCTTAGCAAGTAGTAGTTATTTGTGATTAGGGGAGACTAAAGTTTTCCTCAATCAATTCCTTTCAAAATTATTTTCATTTAGAAACGACTTGCGTTGACCCAAAATAGATTTACACATTTGCCGAGGATTAAGATTGGTTTGCTTTTGCTCCCTCTGCTACTTCTGTTTTCCTTCTTGGCTCAAGCCCAATTAGTAAAGCCTCCGAAGTGGACCTTTACCTTGGAGCCTAAAGAACTCCAAATAGGGAGCCCTGCTAATTTGGTGATGGAAGCAGAAATTCCGATGGGCTGGTATGTGTATTCCAATGATTTTGCGAAAGATCTTGGGCCGATTCTAACCACATTTGAACTTGAAAAATCAAGCGCTACTTCCATTAATGGAAATCTGAAAGCCATCAATCCAAAGAAGAAATTTGATGAGGTTTGGGAAGGAGATGTCACTTACTTTTTGGGAAAAGGAAGATTCGAACAGCCTTTGATGATCAAATCTGGCTCAGGGCTAATTAAAGGAGTCCTAAACTATCAAATGTGCTCCGACCTCACTGGACAGTGTGTAAACTATGAGGAAGATATAGAAATCAATTTTAAAGCAAATTCGAGTAAACAATCCCAAGAACCAACTATTCCAGTAATCGGGAGTCCTGAAACCATTGCTTCTGATCCCATCACTGATACGACTATTTTAGAATCACCATTGACCCTTTCAGATGAAGATGGGGAGAAAGCCGTATTAGCGCCTGAACCGATCGCAACCGAGTTTGGTACCGAAGTCGCCCAAGAGTCAATTTGGGGATTTATGATCTTGGCCTTTTTGGCGGGCTTGGCGGCACTGCTTACTCCTTGCGTTTTTCCTATGATCCCCATGACGGTCAGTTTCTTTACAGGTCGGGCAACTAGCAAGGCAACAGGAATTCGAAATGCATTTATCTATGGCTTCTCGATTATTGCCATTTATACCGTTGCCGGGACAGCAGTTGCAGCAATCCAAGGACCTGAGTTTGCGAATTGGCTGGCCACACATTGGGCGCCCAACCTGTTTTTCTTTGGAATCTTTATTTTCTTTGCGCTAGCCTTCCTGGGTATGTTCGAAATCACCCTGCCTTCCGGTTTGGTGAATAAAGTTGATGCCAAAGCTGAGAAAGGTGGTTTGGTAGGGGTCTTCTTTATGGCCTTTACGTTGGTCTTGGTTTCTTTCTCCTGTACTGGCCCAATTGTAGGATCGATTCTGATCAGCTCAGCAGGAGGTGAATTGGTCAAGCCGATCTTGGGAATGTTTGCTTTCTCTTTGGCATTTGCGATTCCGTTTACCCTTTTTGCTATTTTCCCAGAGTGGATGAACCGACTTCCTAAATCAGGTGGTTGGCTTAATTCAGTGAAAGTTTTTTTAGGCTTTCTCGAATTGGCCCTCGCATTCAAATTCCTTTCCATCGCAGATCAGGTATATCATTGGGGCATTTTGGATCGAGATATTTTCCTGGTAATCTGGATTGTGATTTTCGCAGCATTGGGACTTTACCTTTTAGGAAAAATAAGGTTGCCACATGATTCTCCGATGGACCACATCGGGGTTCCAAGATTACTATTGGCCCTGCTTACATTTATGTTTGTGGTGTATATGATCCCTGGACTTTGGGGCGCTCCGCTCAAATACCTTAGCGGATATTTGCCTCCACTCACTACACAACAATTCAAGATAGGGGAAGGGTCTTCTAACGCGGAACCAGAAAGAGCACCGGTGAAATATGGAGACTTGCTCGAGATCCCTTTCGGCATCCAAGGCTACTTTGACTATGAAGATGCATTGACTGCCGCAAAAGCTCAAGGCAAGCCACTCCTGATCGACTTCACCGGTCATGGCTGTGTGAATTGTCGGAAAATGGAAGAAAATGTCTGGTCAGACCCACAAGTTTTGGCTCGCTTGAAAAATGATTTTGTGATGGTGGCACTATACATCGATGAGCGATTGGAACTGCCAGAAGGCGACTGGTATACGTCTTCTTATGACGGGAAAGTAAAAAAGACCTTAGGTAAGCAAAACGCAGATTTCCAGATCACCAGATTTAACAATAATGCGCAACCTTACTATGTGATTCTGGATCATGAAGAAAAACTGCTAGCTGCGCCAAGAGGGTATGAGACCGATATTCAGGAATTTCTTGAGTTTTTGGATGGAGCTAAAAATGAATTTAAAATTCGGAATTAGAAATTTATAATTGGGATTTCTTTCATCCTGAATTATCAATTTATAATTCCTATTATCATTCAATTATTCGATTTTTTACCGCTTCTGCACCGCTTCCAGTTTGAAGTGTATTTGGAGCTTGCCATAGCTATTCTCGATATGCTTGCAGAGTATTAGGAGAAATAAAGAGCTTTCGCTAATCTGATTGTAATTAAGCTCTTTAGAAGTTTGCTACAGGATCTAAATTTGTCACGCGGTAATTTTCAGCTTAAAAACGTTTTTGATTTTAAATGATTTCCAGATTATCCGTAAATCTCTTCCAATATCTGAGCTAATCGTACACTGGCAGCTACCAATCTTTCCTCCACAGCATCATTGGATTCATACATATAAACCCAGCTGATTTTTTTATTCTCTGGCAGCTTGTAAACAAGAGGACGAAGGGCCACTGCTTCTTTTAACCAATCTTCCATATTTGCATTGCCATATGTTTCTTTTAGCTCTGGCGTTAATCTGCCATAAAGTTCATCAGCAAGTTCGGTATAGCTCATTCCTTTCCTATCAATCATTCCACTATCCCAAATCGCATGAAGATTAGTTTGTTGATTGAAAAACTCAACTCTTACGTCATTCCCTCCACGATCTTCACCAGTACCAACATGTAACGGTTGGTGAATATCCTCCACCATGTGAATGAGCATTTTTAACTTTTCAGCCTCCTGTTTTGGCGAAAGGTTTCCTGCTTTCAACTCTGCTTTCAATCGGTTGATAGCTTCAAAAGCATCTCCGCCCTTCTCCTGATGCGCAGGATCATACTCACCATTTTTAGAAGTCAAATAATGCCAAGAGTTGGCATAATCGTACGAATTATCAGAGCGGATCTCATCCATCCAGGTCCCACTACGGCCTATCGACATCGGGAAAAGAACTTTCTCCACCTTTTTGCGGACTGACTTTTTCATTTGTTGCTCGGCCATATAGCCAATTAGGTAATGACCTAGCTGTCCCCAGGCGGATACCTGCTGCACAGAAAAAGCAAGTACAAATACAAAAAGCAATGATTTTTTCATGAGTGGAAATAGATTTCTGATGCGAAAATAAGGGATTAAGAGGGAATTGGGAATAGCAAATAATTAAGCCTTTTCTAATTCGGAAACAGCGAGCCAAGCCATGAGTCCAGCTCCGATCTCCAAAGCATCCTCATCAATATCAAAAGTAGGTGTATGTACTCCCGAGATGATTCCCTTAGCTTCGTTTCTGGTACCAAGTCGATAAAAACAACCATCAATCACCTGAGAATAATAAGCAAAATCTTCCGCTGCCATCCAGATGTCTAGGTCGAGTACATTCTCCTCTCCCAAATAGGCTTTAGCTGCCTCAGTCGCCCGAGCGGTCATTTCAGGATCATTTTGAAGAAACGGATAACCCTTACGGATTTCAAAATCTAGCTCTCCACCCATTCCTTCCACTATTCCATGTGCAATTTGAAGCATTTTTTGATGAGCTTTAGCACGCCAGTCTTCATTCAAGGTTCGGAAAGTCCCTTGGATTTTCACCTCATTGGGAATTACGTTTGTAGCTCCCAAAGCCTCTACTCTACCAAAGGAAAGTACAGAAGGAATCTTTGGACTTGCCGCTCTACTAACTACTTGCTGAAGAGCAACTATCATGTGTGAAGCAATCAAGACCGGATCAATCAAGCTTTCAGGCATCGCTGCATGTCCTCCTTTTCCTTTGACAGTAATGTATAATTCATCCGCAGAAGCCATATATAGTCCTTGGCGGAATCCTACTTTACCTACAGGGATAAATGGCATCACGTGCTGGCCAATAATCCCTTGGGGTCTTGGGTTTTCCAAAACACCATCTTTAATCATAAAAGAGGCTCCCCCAGGAGCAACTTCTTCTCCGGGTTGAAAAATTAATTTGATTGTCCCCTCAAAATGATCTTTTAATTCGTTCAAAATCTTAGCAGCTCCAAGTAAGGACGCAGTATGTGCATCATGCCCACAGGCATGCATGACACCAGGATTTTGGGATTTATAAGGAACATCATTTGCCTCAATAATTGGCAATGCGTCCATATCAGCTCTTAAAGCAATAACTTTTTTACCAGGATTTTTTCCTTCGATCAGTGCTAACCAGCCGGTAGTGGCTTTTTGCTCAATATGAGTGATGCCTAGGTTTTCTAATTGCTCTTTGACAAATGCCGCAGTTTTAAACTCTTGGTATGAAAGCTCGGGGTTTTTATGAAGATGTCTTCGTGTAGCGATTACCTCTTCTTTGTAAGCTTTTGCAAGCGATTTAATTTTCTCCTTCAACATTATCTTTCTCGGGTGTGGTGACAAAACCTTCCCGCTGAAAACGATCCTGAATGATCCGAGCCGTTGGAAATTGCGGTTTGATTAAGGCAAAGTTTTTCTGTGATTCTATTTTGAAATTGTACTTCCCCACTTTGACTAAGTATCGGGGCTGTTGGTACTGCATTTCCACATTCATATCAGGGAAATACGTGCGGAGATCTTCTTGAGTTTTGAAAGCTTTATCCCGATCTATCCCAGAATACACCAAAATAGTATATCCTGAATAGTAGGCTTCGGAATTATTCTTTTCTATCATTCTCGCACTAACCTGCTGCAATTCACCATCAATCGATTGGTCGGATTTAGGAGTAGTTGCACCAGTAGATGGACTTGTCTCAGTCGTGAAATCTGGGTATTGAGGCAAGGAACTTATTCTAACATCTTCCTGATAGTTCGAATAGGCATTCTTGGAATCTGTGGCCTTATTGGTTTTACAACCGGCTAAAATCAACAGTACAGCAACTACCCAAAGGGTTCTCATGGTTAATTAATTATCGATGACTACACAATTCCCATCCAAAACATCCTGCTCAACACTCTTGTATTTCACATCCGACTTAGTCGTCCCGTTGGAATATTGGACTGTTACTTTATCATTTCTTCCATAAACTTTATCCGATTTGCGCGGAGCCACTACCTGTGGAGCAGGTCTTCCTGCATTGGAAGCTGCTATCGCAGCACGATTTGCTCCAGGATTCAATGTACTTCCGGCTTCTGCTTTTGAAGCTTGAACCTGAGGTTCGGCTTGTCTTCGAGGCTGAACAGCATTTACTTGAGCAGGGTCCTGTTTTGGCAAGTCTGCTCTAGTTACGAAAGAAACCATGTCTTCGTTCAATTTGCCGATAAAGCGCTTAAACATTTCAAAGGCTTCAAACTTATAGATCAACAATGGATCTTTCTGCTCATAAACAGCATTTTGAACTGATTGCTTCAAATCATCCATGTCTCGAAGATGTTCTTTCCAGTTTTGATCGATGATTGCTAGCGTTACATTTTTCTCTAAAGATCTTACTAACTCTCGGCCATCATTGGCAAGCATAGATTCCAAATTCACCACTACTCCGATTTGCTTTATTCCATCGGAAATTGGCACCATGATATCCTTAACAGTAGCTCCTCGCTCCTCCTGCACTCGGGTGAAAATCGGCAATGCTGTCTCCATGATCTTATCATTTTTCTTCTGATAAGTCTCAAATGACAAAGTATATAACTCCCGGGTCAGGGCAGTTAAGTCCTTTGATTTAAGTTCATTTTCATTAATTGAATAATCAACACCAAGCGTACTGAATGCATTCATGCGAAGGTTTTCCACATCCTCCGTGGATTTGGCCATATCGATGAGGCTCTCGGATACATCATAAATGATGTTGAGAATATCTAGCTCAAGACGCTCACCTTTCAGTGCGTTCCTTCTTCGCTTATAAACCACTTCCCGCTGTGAATTCATCACATCATCATACTCGAGCAGTCGCTTTCTTGTACCAAAGTTATTTTCCTCCACTTTACGCTGCGCTCGCTCAATTGACTTCGTAATCATACTATGCTGAATCACTTCGCCTTCTTCTAGACCCATTCGATCCATTAATTTTGCAATTCGTTCCGAGCCAAAAAGACGCATTAAGCTATCCTCGAGAGAAACAAAGAATTGTGAAGAACCCACATCTCCTTGACGACCAGATCGTCCTCTTAGCTGACGATCGACACGACGAGATTCGTGACGCTCAGTACCGATGATAGCCAAGCCACCAGACTTCTTAGATTCTGGCGAAAGTTTGATATCTGTACCTCGCCCAGCCATGTTAGTGGCAATCGTAACCGTACCGCTTTGACCTGCTGCCGCGACCACATCTGCTTCTCGGGCGTGCTGCTTGGCATTCAATACCTGATGCGGAATCTTCTTCAAAGTCAACATTCGACTGAGAACTTCGGAGATTTCAACCGAAGTCGTACCCACCAAGACTGGTCGGCCAAGTGCTACTAATTCGTTTATTTCGTCTACTACCGCATTAAATTTCTCTCGGACAGTTTTGAAAACTTTATCCTCACGATCATCCCGTTGAATAACTCGGTTTGTGGGAATCACTACAACATCAAGCTTATAAATTTCCCAGAATTCTCCCGCTTCAGTCTCAGCTGTTCCAGTCATACCGGAAAGCTTATGATACATTCGGAAGTAGTTTTGGAGTGTAATGGTAGCGTAAGTCTGCGTAGCGTCCTCAACCTTCACATTCTCTTTAGCTTCAATCGCCTGGTGAAGTCCGTCCGAATAACGACGACCTTCCATGACTCGACCTGTTTGCTCATCGACGATTTTCACTTTCCCATCCACTAAGATGTACTCAGTATCTCGTTCAAACATGCAGTATGCCTTGAGCAATTGGTTTACTGTATGAATTCGCTGAGCTTTTGTGCTATAATCTTTGATCGCCTCCTCTTTACGGATCAATTTCTCCTTATCGTCTATTTCTTCAGATTTTTCCAAATCTGCGATGACAATCCCAATGTCTGGTAAAATGAAAAATTCAGGGTTTTCATTCTTAGTTGTCATGGTTTCTATTCCACGATCCGTAAGATCAACTACATTGGTTTTTTCATCAATCGTAAACAAAAGCGGCTCGTCTGCCTCAGGCATATTACGCTTATTGTCTTGAAGATAGAAGTTTTCTGTTTTTTGCAAAACCACCCGAATACCTGGTTCAGAAAGGTATTTAATCAATGGCTTATATTTCGGTATTCCTCGGAACGCTCTAAAAAGTGCCAACCCACCTTCTTTTTCATTGCCATCAGCAATCAATTTCTTGGAAGAAGATAGAAATCCTTGGATCAACTTCCGCTGCTCATCTACAAGTGCAGACACTCTTGGCTTCATGTCATCAAACTCATGGACATCGCCCTTCGGTACCGGTCCTGAAATGATCAAAGGAGTTCTAGCATCATCAATCAATACCGAATCGACCTCATCAATCATGGCAAAATGATGCTTCCCTTGAACTAGATCCCCAGCTTCGCGGGCCATATTGTCTCGTAGGTAATCAAAGCCAAACTCGTTATTTGTTCCGTAAACGATATCACTTGCGTAAGCCTTCTTTCTTCCTACAGAGTTGGGAGTGTATTTATCGATACAATCGACAGTCAAACCGTGGAATTCAAAAATTGGAGCATTCCATTCGGAGTCACGCTTAGCTAGGTAATCGTTTACTGTGACGATATGAACGCCTCTTCCAGCAAGCGCATTAAGGTAAGCAGGAAGTGTAGAAACCAAAGTTTTACCTTCACCTGTGGCCATCTCGGCGATATTCCCTTTGTGGAGCACCATACCTCCGATAAGCTGCACATCGTAATGAACCATATCCCAAATAACCTCAGTCCCAGCAGCTAGCCATTTGTTATGCCAGATCGCTTCATCACCTTGGATTTCTACATTTTTCTTTGTCGCTGCAATCTCTCGATCTCTCTGATTGGCTTTAACTTTCAGCCCACCCAGTTCTTTGAATCTTCGAGCAGTTTCTTTCACTACCGCAAAAGCTTTTGGAAGTACTTTCATCAGGATTTCTTCCAATGCTTGGTCACGATCTTTTTCGATCTGATCTATTTGATTGAAAAGCTGATCCTTTTCATGAATGGCTGTAGCAGCCAATTCATCTACGCCGGATTTGATGCTGATAATTTTATCATCAAAGCTTTTAAGATGCTCATTGATCTGATCCTTGATTTCATGGGTTTTCCCTCGAAGTTGATCATCACTTAGCCCCTTCAAGCCATCAAATTCAACGTTGATGTCCTTTACTAATGGAAGTAAATCCTTGATATCTCTATCGGACTTGGTACCAAAAACCTTTGCAAGTCCTTTTGCTATAAAATCTAACATTTTTGCTATTTGTAATTCTCAAACTGAGGGTTAAAATTAAGCCCTTTTTATTATAATTGATAATGAAGTCTTCGGTATGAAAGACTTCAGATTACGCTTTTAGAAAATAATTTTTCCTTGATACACTTGCTCTGCCGGACCAATCAGCCAAATTTCACTGAAGCTTCCGTCGGGATTCGAGTTAAATTTTACGGATAATTGCCCTCCTAGGGTATTTATTTTGATATAAGCATTTGGCTGATCTCCAGCAAATGCCAAAGCAGCAGCAGTGACGCCTGTTCCACAGGAAAGTGTTTCATCTTCAACTCCCCGTTCATAGGTTCGAACAAAGATCTGGTCTCCAGTGATTTTTTCAACAAAATTAACATTTGTACCGGCTGGAGAATAGGCCTCGTCGTAGCGAATATGCTTCCCTTCTTCGAACACAGGATAAGTCGAAGCATTTTCTACAAATCGAATGTGATGTGGAGAACCAGTATTGAGGAAATAGTCTGCCCCGCTGTTCTGTACCTTTCTGGCATCCGCCATCTTTAGATGAATCTCCCCACTTTCAATCGCCGCCTCGTGGGGACCGTCAATTGCAAGGAAATGGGTTTTCCCTTTTATAATTCCAAGAAAATCCGCAAAAGCAACGGCACACCTTGCCCCGTTTCCACACATACTTTGGCTTCCGTCGGCGTTGAAATAAATCATCTCAAAATCGTAATCAGGATGATTTCTGATCAAAATCAATCCATCTGCCCCAATACCAAATCGTCTGTCGCAAAGCTTAGAAATCAAAGAAAGTTCTGAAGTGTCGATCAACTTTTGCCTATCATCGATCATCACAAAATCATTCCCTGTTCCCTGATATTTATAAAAGATTAGTTCCATAGTATTGTGAGTCTGCAAAACAGTCAAAAACCTATCCAAGGCAATCTGTACTTACAAACTTAACCATCTTGACGCAAAATCAGACTTATTGTCTGATTCTCAATTTCAAATCCTAGCATATAATGATTAAATTCAATTTATCATTAGAGTTAACTTATAAACTATATAGAAAATGAAGCCTCTTGAAACCATGATTTCCAGAAGATTATTTTTAGCCAATAGCTCTAAAGCAAGTATTGCTTTGGGTTTGGCGGGCACAGGAATTTTAAGCGCATGTGCTGGAGATGCCGTGGGCGAAGAAAAAGCAATACTTGCTACAAGTTTTACCCAAACCCCATTAGCCTTCGATTTTAATGCCCTCGAGCCGAATATCGATGCGATGACGATGGAGATCCACTATACTAAGCATGCCGCTGGCTATGCAAAAAATCTTGGAGAAGCCATCTCTGAAGAGCAAGTAGACGTGAATAAACCACTGGAAGATGTCTTATCGAAAATTGGTAGCTATTCGACAAAAATGAGAAACAACGGTGGTGGTCATTATAACCATGAGCTATTCTGGAAAGTAATGAGTCCAACTGGCGGCGGAAAGCCTGAAGGCGACTTGGCAGCGGCAATTGATTCCACTTTTGGAAGTTATGATGCATTTGTAACCGAATTTGAAACAGCTGCAAAAACACGATTTGGATCAGGTTGGGCTTGGCTAGTAATTGGCGATGATAAAAAATTGGCTGTAGGTTCTACGGCAAATCAGGATAACCCTTTGATGGATATTTCCGATTTCAAAGGAGTTCCTCTTTTGGGATTGGATGTTTGGGAACATGCGTATTATTTGAATTACCAAAACATGCGCCCAGACTATGTTTCTGCTTTTTGGAATGTAGTAGACTGGAAGACTGTCAGTCAGCGATTTGCAGCAGCTTCTATGTAAAATTCAAAATATTGAAACCAAAAAAGACCGGAATTCCCGGTCTTTTTCATTTATTTCATGCATTCAAATAATTCTAGTCATGCAAGATCCAAAATCCCTTACTTCAGTCGCTTTATTTCACGAAACCTTCAAGCATCCAATAGTATCGAATCCGGCAATCCCGTCTGAAACACGATGTAACCTTCGGGTCTCATTGTTGGCCGAAGAGTTAAAAGAATTGGAAGAAGCAATAGAAAATAAGGATTTGGTGGAAATCGCTGATGCCCTTTGCGATTTACAATACGTACTTTCAGGAGCGATTCTGGAGTTTGGATTAGGAGAAAAATTCAAAACGCTATTTGATGAAGTACAGCGCTCTAATATGAGCAAAGCCTGCATAACCGAAGATGAGGCAAAAGCCACCGTGGCTCACTACGAAGCCAAAGGAACACCTAGTTTTTATGAAAAAGAGGGTGATTTGTTTTTAGTCTTTAGAGAGGGGGATCACAAGACGCTGAAGTCGGTAAACTATTCTCCGGCGGATTTGAAAGGGATACTTGATAAATAGCTAAGAGGTCTTCAGGCTTTTCCCTTCATGGTTTTTCAGTTCAATAATTCGGGCCGGCAGATTGTAGCCGCCCTTTTCTAATGCCGTCAATACTTCCAAGATCACATTGCTTTTTACAACAACATCCAAAATCTTAAGATCGAAAGTGTCCACCCAAAAAGTGGCCTGAATATTCAGTGTACTCTCGGCAAGATCAGACACCCATACATTTGGACTTTTCTGATCAGCCAATACTCC
>CAWUWQ010000409.1:0-7630 GCA_963926065.1 uncultured Algoriphagus sp. | reverse complement strand
TAATGTGGATAACTTGGAAAAGCTTAGAATAGTATAGCACACATTACACCTGATTTACCGCTTCAATTAACCATAAGTCACATATAATCAATTGTTTGTTGTAAGTTTTGTTTATTGAGAAAATCGAATTGCCATTTCTGTAACCCTCACCTATTCATTAACCCAAAATGAGAAAATTCTTCCAATTATCCTTTACCTTTTTTCTCTTTTTCAACTTATCCACATTTGCACAGCTATCCCAGCAAAGCAGGGATTCCATCGCAAAGCTCAGTCAGGCCGATCACCGATTGATGATGGAGAAGCTTGGTTTAGTATCACTAAGGCCCGGTCCGTCAGGTAATCCTGCCGCCCCAAATGCAGCTAACTCAGATGAATCCAAAGCCACACCTTACAGCAACTTACCCGACCCGCTGGTTTTTGACAATGGAAGTCCTGTGACGAATGAGAAAGATTGGGAAAAAAGAAGCGAAGAGCTAAAAGCCCATTTTGCAAGAGAAATCTATGGTCGAATGCCTGAAAATATCCCAAATGTAACCTGGAAAATCATTGAGGAGAAAGACAGCCTTTTTGGAGAAGTAAATGCTCGATTCAAAAAATTGATTGGACATGTGGATAACTCTTCCTATCCAGATCTCGAAGTAAACTTAGAATTGATGATGGCCACTCCACTGGAAGCAAAAAGCACCGTTCCCTTAATCATGCAATTCAGTTGGGATTGGCCTGTGGGAATGAACCGTCCAAAACCTGAAGGTGCAACCTGGCAGGAACAAATTTTGAAGGAAGGCTGGGGTTTTGCAATGCTAATTCCTACAAGTTTCCAAGCGGATAATGGCGCAGGCCTTCGAGCTGGAATAATTGGCCTTGTCAATAAGGGGGAGCCTCGGAATTTAGATGATTGGGGAACACTCCGTGCTTGGGGTTGGGGAGCGAGCCGCGCATTAGATTATTTAGAAACCGATCCTTTGGTAGATACGAAAAAGGTCGGAATTGAAGGCTTGTCTCGCTACGGAAAAGCTGCCTTGGTAGCGATGGTAGACGAACCTAGATTTGCCATTGGTTTCTTTGCCTCTTCAGGCGCAGGAGGCACAAAGATTTTTCGTAGAATTTATGGAGAGCAGGTGGAAAACCTCGCTTCTGCTGGCGAATACCATTGGTTTACTCCAAATTTCATTAAATACGCAGGAGCACTGACTCCCATGGATATGCCAATTGATGCGCACGAGATGTTAGCACTTTGTGCACCTCGACCGGTCTTTATTTCAAGTGGAGATCCAGAGGTAGAAGGTCATTGGATCGATGCTGTCGGAATGTTCAAGACTTCAGTAGAAGCAAGTCCCGTATATGAGTTGTTGGGAAAGAAAGGAATTTCAACCGAAATCTATCCTGGTACTAATGTTGGGCTTTTGGAAGGAGATTTAGTATTCCGCCAACACGATGGTGGACATACTGAAGGCTCAAATTGGAGATATTTTATTGAGTTTGCTAAGCCTTACTTTAACCAGAAAATCGATATTATTCCTTAACAAGGAATTGGTGTAACTACTCTGGCCCATCCTAAGTAGCTGCTCAGCAAATTAAAACTTCTGATTTTTCCCATTATCCTTGATTTCAACCGTTTTCCAAAAAACTCCTATTGCTATTTTTAATTTGGGCTTCTGATTGCCCAATCTATTCTTATAAATTAGCCTCTTTCAATCCCAATTTTATGACCGATTTTAAAAATTACAGCGTCCCTTATCAGCCTGCTGATTCTTATTCCAAACGGGTTGCTTATTTCTCGATGGAATTTGCCGTACATCAACCACTCAAAATCTATTCCGGTGGACTTGGATTTCTTTCAGGGTCTCATTTGCGTAGCGCCTATGAGCTTAACCAAAACCTGATCGGAATCGGGATTCTTTGGAAGTATGGCTACTATGATCAAAGCCGGAATCAAGATCAAACCCTCAAGCCGGAATGGTACGAAAAAACTCACTCCTTCTTAGAAGACACGGGAATCAAATTTGAAATCAAAGTTCATGGCGCCCCTGTCTGGGTAAAGGCTTGGTACCTTGCTCCTGAGACGTTTAATAGTGCTCCTCTTTTCTTGCTCAGTACAGACTTGCCTGAAAACGACTACCTCAGCCAAACAATCACCCATCGCCTTTACGATTCAGATACTGCAGCTAAAGTTGCGCAGTTTATGCTGTTAGGGCTTGGCGGCGCAAAATTGATCGATGAGCTCAACTTCAATCCGGATGTATATCATTTGAATGAAGCGCATGGTGTAAGTGCAGTTTTTCATTTAATGAAAAAATTTGGAAATAAAGAAGAAGTTACAAAGCGAGTAGTTTTCACTACACATACTCCGGAAGAAGCCGGAAATGAAAAACATGACATCTACCTCTGCGAGCGTATGGGTTATTTTAATGGCTATTCGCTCCCAGATGTGAAAAAACTAACCGGAATGCGTGGTGACCTTTTTAATCATAGTTTGGCTGCCTTACGATTTGCCAGAAAGGCAAATGGTGTCAGTAAACTCCATGGCGAAGTAAGTCGGGAAATGTGGAAAGACTATGAAAATATCCCTGAAATCACGCATGTAACCAATTCTCAGAATTTCAAGTATTGGGCTGATAAGCAAATTTACCGCCACATGGAAGCCGGGGATGTGGATAAGTTTGAGGATAGAAAGCATTTTTTGAAAAAGCGGGCTTTTGAAATCGTCGCTGATCAAACCGGAAAACTATTCGATCCAAATGTGCTAACCATAGTATGGGCTCGGAGATTTGCGAGTTACAAGCGTCCTGATTTATTAACCAGAGATATGGCACGATTTGATGCTTTGATGAAAAATACCGAACACCCGGTTCAGATCATTTGGGCAGGAAAACCTTATCCTATGGATTATGGTGCGATTTCTGTTTTCAACCAATTGGTTCATCTTTCCAAAAACTATCCAAACATTGCTGTCTGCGTAGGCTACGAATTAGCACTGAGCAAGCGACTCAAGCAGGCTTCTGACGTCTGGTTGAATAATCCAAGAGTACCACGCGAGGCATCCGGAACTTCAGGGATGACAGCATCGATGAATGGTTCGGTCAACTTTTCCACATTTGATGGCTGGATCTGCGAATTTGCCGACCACGGGAAGAACAGCTTTATTGTCCCTGCTGCTGATTATAAAACAATGTCAGTGCCTGATCAAGATGAATTTGACATGAATAATCTCTTTGACGTATTGGAAAAAGAGATCTTACCTACTTATTATGATCAACCGGAGGCTTGGCGAAAAATTGTCCACAAAGGGATGCAAGATGTCCAAGATGAATTTGAAAGTAATCGAATGGCGAAAGAATATTACGAGCGCATGTATAATTCCTAATCCAATCTACTGAGAAATGAAAGCCCATGTTTGAGATAAAGACATGGGCTTTTTTGTAATTTGTACAAAATTAGACCTACCCAATGGCGATTTCACACATTAGTAAAAAAAATATTTCCTCTTCCGAAAGCGTGAAATTTGGGGAAATTAGGGAAGGGATTCAATCATTGATAAATTCTGAATTTCCTGGCTTCGAAACTGAAAATGTAATTTCATTAGAGGAATTGAATCTTTACCGAAGAAAATACCTCACCTCTCTGATAATAGAAGAGCGTGGAGAACTCGCAAAAATAGATCAAGATGTGATGGTGGCGATCCAATCCAACTCCATTCTTTCTGAAAATATTCAGGATGAAATCGAAGGAAATTTGAGTTTTGGAGATAAACTGGCTGATCACATCGCCACATTCGGCGGCAGCTGGACTTTTATCATTTTCTTTTTTAGTTTTATTTTAATTTGGATTGGAACAAACATTTTTATCCTGATTACCCGGCCTTTTGATCCTTTTCCTTTTATTTTATTGAATCTAATTCTTTCATGTCTTGCCGCCATTCAAGCCCCCATCATTATGATGAGTCAAAACCGCCAAGAATCGAAAGATCGTCAGCGAAGCGAACACGATTACAAAATCAACCTGAAAGCAGAACTAGAGATCAAACTTCTTAGCGAAAAAATGGATCATGTACTTGTGCATCAAAACAAGAAACTCCTGGAAATCCAGGAAATCCAAACTGACTACTTGGATGATCTGATCAAAGCTGTGCGGAAGGGAATGAAATAATTCCAAAGTCCATAGCAACACTATTTTTCGAAATCTTATTCTTTGTAAAAGCAACTTCATGAAGACCAAAAACCCCATTCCCCTAATTCTATTTTTAACACTATCAGCTTTGCCTCTTATAGCCCAAGAAATCATGCCACCAGCACTTCCTTGGGATGGAAAAAGCAAAGAATTGATTGTGGATAAGTCTGATCCCTGGGCAACACCCTTTGAAAAATCGGAGGGCTTGGAATCTCCAAACTATGCAGAAACCATGGCTTGGCTCGAAAAATTAGCAAGTGAATCTGCCTACCTCACGATGACTAATGCAGGCATCTCCGAACAGGGACGAGTCATCCATTTAGTCATAGCTTCCTTAGACCAAGATTTTTCATCATCTGAGTTATCCACATCCAGAAAGCCTCTGATTTTAATTCAAGCAGGAATCCATGCTGGAGAGATTGATGGGAAAGATGCAGGAATGATGCTACTTCGGGATATCGCACTTGGGGATAAAAAGGAATTATTGACCAAAGCAAATATCCTTTTTATCCCAATCCTAAATGTGGACGGGCATGAGCGTCGAAGTGAATTTGGTCGAGTAAATCAGCGAGGACCATTGGAAATGGGCTGGCGAACCAATGCCCAAAACCTGAATCTGAATCGTGATTATACCAAATTGGAAACAGTGGGAATTAAAACATTAGCCAACATTATTACCAAATACGATCCTGACCTTTATATTGATGTGCACGTAACTGACGGGGCAGATTATCAATATGACATTACCTACGGATATGTGGCCACGGGCGGATACTCTCCAGCGATTTCTTCCTGGTTATCCACATCCTTTCAGCCGGAGGTTGATCATGCCTTGAAAAACATGGGGCATATTCCAGGTCCTCTTTTGTTTGCTGCGAATGGGGATGACTTTTCTGGAGGAAATATTGCCTTTTCCTTTAGCCCCCGCTTTTCGCATACCTATGGAGACATCCGTCACATGGCTTCGATTTTGATTGAGAACCATTCCTTGAAACCATTCGAACAGCGAGTTTTGGGAACTTACGTTTTTCTGGAGCAATCCATAAATTCCCTAGGTGATCATTTTGAAGCTTTACAAGTTGCTGTTGAATCTGATTCCAATCAGCCGAAAGAAAGTATTCCTGTAAAATTCAAATTTCGGGAAACCGTCACAGACTCTATGCAATTTCTTGGTGTCGCCTCTTCGAAAGTCACCTCTGACATTACCGGTGCGGAATATGTAAAATGGGAGGGGCAACCAATCACGGAAGTGGTTCCAAGTCTCTTGATGGATGTGCCTGAGCTTTCTGTTTCAGTTCCAAAAGCCTATTGGATTCCAGCAGAATGGGGTAATCTCATTGAAAAGATGAAACAACATGGGATCGAACTAGAAACTTTAACTGAAGCAAAAGAACTGAAGTTGGAGTTTTCTGTTGTTGATAACTACAAAATGGGAACACAGCCCTATGAAGGAATGATGCGCGTGCAATCCTTTGAACAAGAGAAGGAATATAGAACAGTTACTTTAAACCCAGGATCCGTACGGGTAAAAACTGACCAAACGCTAGGGGAATTAGCCGTTATTTTAATGGAACCAGAATCTGTGGATAGCTTTTTCCAGTGGGGTTATTTCAATACCATTTTCACCCAGACAGAATATATGGAAACCTATATCATGGAGCCATTGATAGCAAAGATGTTGGCAGAAGATTCAGATTTGAAAAAGCGATTTGAGGATGAAAAAGCAACAGAGCCTGATTTTGCAAAATCTCCAAGAGCAATTTACCAGTGGTTTTATGCGCAGACACCTTACTTTGATCAGAATTGGAAAGTGATTCCTGTAGGGAGAGAATGGTAGGAAAAGTAGAAAGCTGAAGTGAGAAGACTAAAAAAAGCTAGATGAGAATTTTGAAAATAAGAAAGAGTAAAATTCAACTGTCATATAGATGAAGTTAGCACATATTGCCCTTTGGGTAGATAATCTGGAAATGATGAAAGATTGGTATTCTAAGTCATTCCAAATGTCCTTTGGAGAGAAATATGAAAACACTAAAAAAGGCTTTGAGTCCTATTTTCTAACCTTTGATGAGGGTGCCCAAATTGAATTAATGAAGAAATCGGGAGTACAAGATTCTCTTAAACCAAGAGGAATAAACGCCGGTTTTGCCCATATAGCCATTAGCATCGGATCAAGAGAGCTGGTCGATTCCTTGACTGAAGCCTTTAGAAAAAACGGTGTTTCCATCATTGGAGAACCACGAACTACCGGAGACGGATATTATGAATGTGTCATTGAAGACCCTGAGGGAAACTGGATTGAGATCACGAGTTAAACTTCATTTATCCGGAACTTAAATTTATTCATTCAGGTAATTATTCGCTTCAGTCCCAAACAACCACTCTTCAGTCAGTATTAATTTTTTAAAAATGTCCTGCTTCTGCGCTCTTGATTCAAATATGAATCGAAATGAAAACTAAGCTGATTTCATTTATCTACTTCCTCCTCCTAAACGGTGCTGCATTTAGCCAAGCCCAACTCACTGGAATAGTACTCGATCAAAAAGGATTGAGCCTTCTAGGGGTAAATATTTTTATCAAAGGCAGCTATGATGGTGCCAATAACAATGTCGATGGCTTTTATAAATTCAGCCCAGAAGAAACAAAAATTCAAATTATCGTCTTTCAATTTGTAGGTTTTAAAACAAAGGAGCTCGCCATCACACTATCCGATAAAGCACAAGAAATACAAACAATTACCTTGACATAGGGGATTACGGAAATGAATGCCGTGACCATCTCTTCTAGCGCCTTGGAAAGATCTGATGAAGGAAAATCAGTTATCAATCGCCCTTTAGATATCGTGTCGTGACACCTAATTAGCGGATGGAATCAGCTTTGAAATCTTCGAAAAAGTAAAGTTATGCACGCCCATTATTTTCACGACTGCCTACGATCAATATGCCATAAAAGCCTTTAAGGTCAATGCAATTAATTACCTGCTTAAGTCAATCGATCCCCAAGAATTGGCTAGGTCAATTTCAAAATTCAAGGCAAACTAATTGAAACATAGTCTTAACTTTAAAGCACACAAAGCTTTGATTACCCCCAAAGTTTCCAATTTCAAAACTCGTTTCTTAGTAAAATTTGGGGAGAGGATTCAAAGTATCTCAATTGAAGATGTAGTTTTTTTTCTTTAGTGAGGCACGAGTGACATTTTTACAAACCAAAATAGGAAAACAGTTCGTGCTGGATCAAACGCTCGATCAAGTAGAAAGCCCCGTGGATCCATCTGCCTTTTTTAGACTAAACAGAAAATACCTTTGTTCCTTCCCTTCTATTTCTAATATATTCACTTACTCAAACAGTCGATTAAAAATCAAATCGCATAATTGCCAAGATGATGATATTTTGATCAGTCGCGAAAAGATAGCAGATTTCAAGAGTTGGTTAGATGGATAAAGAGAAAACTATGGAAGAAAAGAAT
>CAWUWQ010000408.1:0-3671 GCA_963926065.1 uncultured Algoriphagus sp. | reverse complement strand
CAGGTATAAAAGTCACTTCATCCCCGGAAGAAAAATTATGCACTTTATCAATTTTCCCTTCCCGCTTTAATTCTTTCTGTCGCTTTCTATCATTTTTGAAATAAAAAGTATCTCCTTTCTCGCTTTCAATAAAACCATAGTTTTTATCCTCTAAGTAACGAACTACTCGACCGCTGATTTTTTCTACTTCTTTCATAAGATAAAGGTACAAAAGGAAATCAATCCCCTTCTCACTAAAAGCTATCGAACTTAAATTGGTTGTTTATTAATTCGGAGTTTAACAAGTCCAGATA
Source organism: uncultured Algoriphagus sp. (assembly GCA_963926065.1). GTDB lineage: Bacteria > Bacteroidota > Bacteroidia > Cytophagales > Cyclobacteriaceae > Algoriphagus. Next base: position 3,378 of record CAWUWQ010000408.1, on the reverse strand, counting down.
ATGGTGAAATTTGTCAATTCGGTCAGGACTATTACCTGAAGACCTCAGTCAAAAGCAAATTTTTATCAACGAAGGAATTTCTTGATTAATTGAAAATCGAACATCTAAATTCGATCACAGTCTTCCAATCTCAATTCTCCTAATCTCCAATCACTTCAGCTTTCTGATTTCCGGAATTTTATGTCCGATATATTACTTCCCCCTTTTCCCTGGAACATACTTCTCCTGCATCCGCTTTTCTACATCTTCTCGGTAAAAGGCTACTTCTTTGAAGTTGGCATCAGCGTAACGCTGAGCTTGGTCATAAAAGTGTGGCGAATTGGGATCTGAACTTTGACCACCTGCTAGCATACTCTTGGCTTTTACTTTTTCCCCAAACTCCACCACAGCCACAAAACTATTTCCGCGATAGCCATAAAGTCGCTTGGCATCTTCGGTACTTCTTGCACCATAGGCAGCCAAAGCTCCCCATGTACCAGAGGCTAGGCCAACTGGGATATACGGTTTGCTATCATCAAACTTTAAATCAATCGCTCCAGTCAATCGTTGGAATCTATTGATTTCTCCCCATGGTGTATTCCAGCTCCCAAAATCGGCGCTCATTGCTTCGATCGTTTGTGAGAAAGTCGCTAAAATTTCACTTGAGCTTGGATTTGGTGCTTCTCTGAATGTGGCATTAAAAGGAATCAGATAATTGATATTTCCATGATTCCGCATAAAATTCATCCCGAAGAAATGCGCCAAAGACATGGCTACAGATTCCTTGGAAGTTCGGTAATCCCAAGTCTGAATGACTTTGATTGGCTCAGTCAACTGAGGATCTGCTACTCCTTTTTCATCATAAGCCTTCAACAGCATTGGGATCAACACCTCAAATGCTGGTAAGTAAGGATCATAAGCCATGGTGATAAAACCATCTAAAGTCAGATTTTTCGCTTCTTTCAATACTTTAACCGCATGAAGTGCACGGAAATTTTCCTGATCAGGAGCCATATATTTTGGATAGTCTGCCTGCTTGGGACTAAACTCTCCAGCGGCTGTAAAAGGTGTGGAATTCGTGTTTTGAATCCAACCTGTTTTAGGATTCAAAATCAAAATACTTTCGTCCACGGTATGGATTCCAGTCCAATCAGTCTTTGGATACGACCCATCTACCGGCCGTTGGAAGTCAAAGCTATCATCGCGCTTCGGAATGAAATTGCCATGGAAATAGGCAATATTCCCTTCTGCATCAGCAAAGACCGTATTGTTTGAAGAGTTGGTTCTGATATCCATCATCTTCTTAAACTCGGTATAGTTCGCCAATTTGGTCCGAGTATAGCTTTGTGTAAGCGCGTTGACCGGATCCCAATTGATTTTAGTAGCCACCCACTTGTCCTCAATTTTATGGGTAATGGGACCATGATGGGTTCGATAGAATGTGAATGCTTTTTCTTTGATTTGACCACCTTCCTTGTATTTCAAGGTGACTTGTTGAGATTCCACGTCTCGCATTTCATCTCCATATTGGTATTGAAATTTCCCGTCTTTTTCCGTGACCTCTTCAACGAACTCATCTATAAAATCCACAAATGTGGACGTATGAATCCAGCCAGTTTTTTCATTGAACCCTTGATAAACAAAAAACTGTCCCCAAGTCACTGCTCCATAGGCGTTCAGGCCTTCTTCGCTCACTACATGAACTTCTGGCCGGAAATAGAAGGATGTATGCGGATTAATAAGAAGCATGGCATTGCCAGACTCGGTCAATTCGCCTGAAACTGCAATTCCATTTGAGCCTTTAGGTTCATCCAACATTTCTTGATGGTTGAGTCCATTTCCATATTCATTGAGTGCCAAGGCCTTATTTTCTTCATAAAATGCTTTGATCCTTCTGGTAGGAATCTGCTCGATATCTCCACCGATCGAACCCTCTGAAAAAAACATTGGCATCCAAGGCTCATAGTGCGTGATGACCTGCGGAGTTACTTCAGGGTGGGTTTCCAAATAGTAATTCACCCCATCGGCAAAAGCCTGGCAGAGTGATTTCAACCAATCCGGAGATTTTTCATAAGCCACTTTAGCTTCGACTTCTGTCATGTAGAGATTGGCCCGAAGATCGGAAAAGATCGCTTCCTCGCCCTCAAGCTCGGCTAGTCTTCCTGTAGCCCAAATGTAGTTTCGCTCAACTCTTCTGAAATCATCCTCGCATTGTGCATAGAGCAATCCAAAAACCACATCGGCATCAGTTTTCCCGTAAATGTGCGGCACACCAAAATCATCTCGGATGATTTCTACCTGCTCTGCTTTGGTTTCCAAGTCAGATTTGGGTTCAGTTTTTTTGCAGGAAAAAATAATACTGGCGATAAAAATCAGGAGTAGGAATTTCTTCATCATTGGATTTTTTTTTTGCTTTGAAAGTTTGAAAGTAATCGAATCTAGCCGAGTGAGCAAAAGGAATTTTTAACGGTGGGAATCGTAGTGATGTACGGGGAATTTTTGCTGGAACTTAGTTAATGCTGCTTCAGAAATACTTTGACTCAATTCATATCCGGCTAGTATTTTTTCTAGTTGAGCTACTGAACTTGCCCCAATCACTAATGAAGCGACCACCGACTTAGCAAGACCAAAGCGAATCAATATAGCCTCTGGAGAAAAGTCTAGGGCATTTGTGAAAGCTTGAAAATCTTTAACCTGCTGGGCATCAAAATTCAAAAACGGTTTGGCTGCTTTGTCAATGAGTAATCCTTTGACAACAGCACCCCTAACCAAAACCTTGGCTGAAGTTTCTGCTATTGCAGGAAAAGCAGTTTCCTCCGGTCTTCTATCCAGCGGATTATACTGCATCATGATCGTGGCCGGCTTACTTATTGACAAGACTTCCCTGATCACATTGGGTCGAATGGAGGATATCCCAAAGGCACAAATCTTACCTTGCTCTTTCAAAGTCTCAAATGCCTCTAAAGTCTCCTCCCAAGGATCCTCGATAGTCCCACCATGAAGTTGATAGAGGTCAATGTAATCCGTTTGCAGACGCAAAAGACTTTGCTCTACCGCCTTGATAATGTAGCTTTTTCTTGGATTCCAGTCCCATCCTGAACCATCCTTTCGCCATTCATTTCCAACTTTAGTGGCAAGAACTAGTTGACCTCGGACACCTTTAATCGCTTCTCCTATCGCTTTTTCATTCCATCCCTGATCATACAAATCAGCTGTATCTAAAAAATTAATCCCTCCTGAAATAGCCGCTTCAATCACCAGCTTTGAGTTAGCCTTTTCGGGACTTAAAGACATACATCCCAGTCCTATCTCGCTGAGTTTAATTTGAGATTGTGTTAGTAGGCGATATTTCATTCAAACAAAATCCAGATTTTCTGCTTCTTATCAAAAATTACAATG
>CAWUWQ010000407.1:0-8721 GCA_963926065.1 uncultured Algoriphagus sp. | reverse complement strand
TGAGCAAGTACTAGAGCGAGCAGCATTGGTCTATCCTCCGATTGATTTTGTCCGAAAGGTCTACCAATGTCTTGCTAACTATTTCCGAATTGCGGTGGGAAGCAATATGCTGAGCAGCTTTGATTTTGAATGGAATGAATTTGCTCAGACCTATAAGTTGGGTGTTTTGGAAACCTTTTATGCGCTTAAGGTTTTGGAAGAAGGGGGTTTTATCGGATTAAATGAAAGCTACTACTCACCTTCTAAAATCCATTTCACCATCAATCCAGCGCGTCTCTATGAGATTCAGATTGCTTACGTGAGACTGGATCCAATTGTGAAAATGATCATGCGGACTTATGGTGGAAACGTCTTTTCGGAATACATCTCGATCAATGAATCCAAACTTTCCAAGTCCTTGAATTTAATAGAATCAGAGCTGATCAAGGGGCTAAAGCAATTGGAACAACTGGAAGTGATGGTCTATGATAAGCGAAAGGATAAGCCCCAAATTACATTTATGACGCCGAGATATGATGCGGCTACGCTGCCACTGGATTTTGCTCGAATCAAAATTCGAAGAGGACTAACTTTAGAAAAAGCTACTCAAATGGTGGGATACGCCCATCAAGACCAAATCTGCAGAACGCAGTTTATTCAGGAATACTTTGGGGAACTGTCTGATCAAGTCTGTGGGGTGTGTGATCTGTGCATCAGTCAGCGTAAATCAAAAGTACCGGAAAGCTCCGAAGCAAGGCTAAAAACCCGGATCATGGAAACTTTAAGCCAATCTAGTGAGTTATCAGAACGTGAGTTATTTGATCAACTCCGACTTCCCGCATCAGAAAAAAATCTTCAAGTTCTGCGAAACCTTGTTGACCAAGGGCAAGTCATTCAATCGGTCACAGCCAAATACAGCATGACTACTTATGGGTAATTTCTTTGATGATTTGTATTCCAGTCTTTTCCAATCCAGTGAAAAGCTGCCCTTGAATCATAAGGAAAATTTTGTTTATAAATTTTCCGAATTACAAGAAGCTAAGGACTGGTCAAATGGGGTGGAGGGAGAAGAGATTATGGCGAAAATCTCTAAAAATTATGCCTTCAAGAAACTTCAATTGGAAGAAATACCGAGGGTTCATATTCTCGATTCGAAGTATGCGAGAGGTTTTGCGATTACCTATGAAGAGGTTTTTACTCCTCAAACTTTTTCTAATCTTTTCTTGGCTTTTGCCCAGCGAGTTTTAGCTTTAGGGTATCAGCAGGTTAGTTTGGATAGGAAGTTGGAGGAAATAAACGACCAAGTCCGGTCTACTGAAAAATTCTATTTTAAGCCTCCTCTACAATTGCCAGTAGAGGATCAGCTGATTTCCCAGCTTTATGGGAATGTGGCAATCGAGAAAATAACCCTGAATAATCAACCAAATTACCTGAAGGTTTTGGCTACATTTTATTCTGACAGACTCTATCAGGACCCAATGCCTTTTGAGGAATTAGTAAACCAATTATTTGAAAACAAGATCGATGGACAGGATTAAATTTAGTGAGCAGCTCAAAAAGTACCGTACGCCATATGAAGATGAATCAAGTTTCATTGCAGACTTCATCAAACTTACCACAGATCCATTAGCCTATGACAGAGAACGCTTAGCTGGGCATTTTACCGCCTCAGCTTGGATTGTAAATCGTAAGCGAACGCACACGCTATTGACGCTACACCGCAAATTAGGACGTTGGTTGCAGTTGGGAGGACATGCTGATGGGAATGAGGATTTGTTAAAAGTAGCCATGAAAGAAGCTCAAGAAGAAAGTGGACTGGAAAGTCTAGAATTTGTTGATGAGACTATTTTTGATCTTGATAAGCACATTATCCCGGAACGACCTCACGTGCCTGAGCATTTTCATTACGATGTGCGCTATATTCTTGAAGCGGATCTAACTGAAGAGTTGATTAAAAGTAATGAAAGTATTTCCCTTGCATGGGTGGCTTTTGACTCTGTTCAAGATGTGATTGGGTACAATCCCTCGATCCTTCGAATGCTTGAGAAAACCAGTAAATCTGAAATTCTACTTTAATTTCTATCACCTTGATTACCAAACCTGACCCACAGCAACTCCTCGAGACGTTTGATTTTTCTATTCCGATTCAAGTCCGATTTTCTGATATCGATGGCTATCTCCATGTGAACAATGGGGTTTATTTCAGCTACTTTGAGCATGCTAGAGCTTCTTTTTTGCATGATTTATTTGACTGGGACATCATGGAAATCGGAACTGTAGTCGGTCGGGTAGCAATCGATTATTTCAAACCAATTCATCTTGGAGATGAAGTCAGGGGTTTGGTCAAATGCTCAAGGTTGGGTAATGCTTCCTTTGATATCGAGCAATACCTCGTTGGAAAAACTAGCGATGGAACTTTGGTGACCTTTGCGCATTGCAGCTGTGTGATGGTATCGGTGGATCGCCATTCCATGAAGCCAACTCCTATTCCGGCCGAATTCCGTGAGAAACTTTCAGCTAAGTCGGCTTAAAAAAGCCTGATTGACTATATTTGCACAAATTTCTAATTGTGAAAAAATTACTTCCGCTAGGATTGATCCTAGCCTTATTTGTGAATTGTGCACCCTCAGAAGAGGAATTGATGACAGCCGGAATGGCAAAGATGGATACTCAATCCTGGAATGAGGCGATTGAATATTTCGATCGGCTTTTGAAGGGAAACCCAACAAATAATCAGGCACTTAATGCTAAAGGTGTTGCATTTTTTCAGTTGGAAGAATACCAAAAAGCAATTCCTGTATTCACTACGGCGATTGAAGCAGACTCTAGCTCCTACAAGCCTTGGTTTAATCGAGGAAACTCAAACCTAGAACTAGGGAACTTCAAAGAAGCAGTTGGGGATTTCAATATGGCTAGTGGCTTAGATCCCGCCCAAACTGATATTTATTACAATCGAGGGTTGGCACTTTTAGGGCTAGAGGAATATGAAGACGCGATCTTTGATTTTGATGCAGCACTTCAGGTCAATCCAAATCAGGCTTTGGTTTTCTTCAACAGAGGAAAAGCCCAATTGGGCAATAACGATCCGGCAGGAGCGCTGGAGTCATTGACAAATGCTGTGAACTTGGATGCGAAAAATGCAGCGGCATACTACCTACTTGGAGTGACCCGAATGAGTGCATTGGGACAAAAGGAAGAAGGCTGCGCCGATTTGAAAATGGCGCTTGCATTAGGTTTTGCTGAGGCAGAAACATGGATAGAGGATTTCTGTAAATAGGCAAGTGGCGATTTCAACGGATCTTATTTTAGCTAAAAAGCTTCTAGAAAAGGGGCAGTTAGTTGCCATCCCTACCGAAACGGTCTATGGGCTTGCAGGAAATGCACTAGATTCCCTGGCAGTTGCTGCTATCTTCGAGACCAAGAATCGTCCAAGTTTTGACCCACTGATCATTCATGTAGCTTCGATCGATGAGGTATCAACTTATTGTTCGGGATTTCCAGAACCACTTCGAAAGCTCGCGTCGGCATTTTGGCCAGGTCCTTTGACGTTATTACTTCCCAAGACTTCACAAATTCCAGACTTAGTTACTTCTGGTTTAGACAGAGTTGCGATTCGGGTACCAAATCATCCGCAGACTTTAGCATTGCTTCAGTCGCTGGATTTTCCCTTGGCAGCACCGAGTGCAAACCCTTTTGGCTACATCAGTCCCACTACTCCCGAGCATGTTAATGCTCAGTTAGGGGAATTCATCCCGATGATTTTGGATGGAGGACCTTGCAAAGTAGGTTTGGAAAGTACGATCGTTGGGATGGCAGGAGAAGATGTTGTTGTTTATCGATTGGGAGGATTGGAAATTGATGCCATTGAATCGATTGTTGGAAAAGTAAAATTGCAGGATCACAGCTCCTCAAATCCGCAAGCCCCTGGGCTTTTGGAAAGTCACTATGCGCCTGCTAAGCCTCTTGTTCTAGGCGATTTAACTAAATTGATTCCGCAGTACGCCAGTCAGGGAAAATCTTTTGGAGTGCTATCTTTTCAGAATTTTTCTGAAGAAGTAGCGCTTGAAAAGCAACTCAGACTTAGCCAAAACGGTAATTTGAAAGAAGCAGCAGCTAATCTTTTCGCAGCGATGCGAAGTTTGGATGACATGAACATTGAGTTTATTTTGGCAGAATTGGCACCGGATCATGACTTAGGAAAAGCCATAAATGATCGCTTGAAAAGAGCTTCGGCAAAAAGAGGATAGAGGCTGGAGATTGGAGAATAGAAGCCGAAAACTGATGCTGAGTAGGGTCTATTATTAATGATGAATGATCCAGGTGTCAGACGAATCCGAGGTGCTGAAAAAAATCAATTTGACTTCTTGTATCATTGCAGGAAAGCTTATTTAAAAATAAATAGATCAAGTCAAAAAAAGGTTTTTGTCTCAATCTTTGATAAATTCACAACAGTATCTTTATAAAAACTTACAAAACCTATTTATGAATCCAAGAATTAAAACTGTAGATAATCTGAGCTTTAAAGGAAAGAAAGCACTGGTCAGAGTGGACTTCAATGTCCCTTTGGATAAGGACTTTAATGTCACAGATGATACGCGAATTCAAGCAGCGATCCCTACGATTGAAAAGATTCTGAATGATGGCGGATCAGCTATTTTAATGTCTCACCTCGGTAGGCCAAAAGGTGTTGAAGATGATAAATACTCCCTTCGACATATCCTAGTGACATTGGAAAAAGCAGTAGGTCGTCCTGTGAAGTTTGCTCAAAATTGCATAGGTGCAGAGGCCGAACTTATTGCTTTGGAATTAAAACCGGGCGAGGTACTACTTTTAGAAAACTTACGATTTCACAAAGAGGAAGAGAAAGGAGATAAGGACTTTGCAAAGAAACTTGCCAAACTTGGTGAAATCTATGTAAATGATGCCTTTGGTACCGCACACCGAGCACATGCTTCTACAGCAGTTATCGCCCAGTTTTTCTACGATAAAGCCTGTGGATACTTGATGCTTTCAGAATTAAAAAATGCTGAAAAAGTTCTTGATAACCCTGAGCGTCCATATACGGCGATCATGGGAGGAGCCAAAATCGCTGATAAGATTCTAATCATTGAGAAGCTACTGGATAAGGTTGATAATTTGATTATCGGAGGTGGTATGTCCTACACTTTTGCGAAAGCACTGGGAGGAACAATCGGGGATTCGCTATTGGAAGAAGATAAGTTAGATTTCGTATTGGAACTGATGGAAAAAGCCAAGGCGAAAGGTGTCAATCTCATTTTGCCTGAGGATACCGTGATCTCCAAAGCTTTTGCAAATGATGCGGAGCAGGGAATGGCCAATAAAGGAGAAATCCCTGATGGCTGGATGGGCTTGGATATCGGTCCAAAAACCAGGGAAATTTTTGCAGCCACAATCTTAAAATCAAAAACTATACTCTGGAATGGACCGATGGGTGTATTCGAGATGGACTCATTTGATAAAGGAACCAAGGCAGTAGCCGAAGCAGTAGTAGCAGCCACTAAAGCAGGTGCTTATTCACTGATTGGTGGAGGAGACTCTGCTGCTGCGGTAAATAAATTCGGTTTTGGCAATGATGTTTCTTTTGTGTCTACCGGTGGAGGAGCATTGCTAGAGCATATGGAAGGGAAAGTTCTTCCGGGTGTTGCGGCGCTTGAGCCTTAAAAATATTCATTTATCAAAAAGGGCTAATTCGATAAGAATTAGCCCTTTTTGATTTTATGCATATCTGCCTTTAAACGAGGTCTACGAAAAAGCTAAACGTGGAGCAGAAAAACCGTTCACAGTTCTTAAGCTCAAGTATCCAATCCGCTAGGCATCATCCAATATTTTCTCTCAAAACTCTACTTCTGCCATTACTGGAAAATGATCTGAGGGATATTTTTTACCATAATTATCAGTTAGGATTCCATGTCGAATGACTTGGATCCGGCCGGAGACGAAGATGTGATCGATGATTCCATCGGGTAGTTGATCCCAGTCAAATCCAGTAAAAGTCCCCGCCGGTCCATAGCTCATCGCTGCAACCAATCGGGCATCATTCCATTGCGGTTGGGAGGTAATCACGGTATATGCAGGGTTATCGGGGGTCACATTAAAATCTCCCATCCAGATCACAGGTAAGTTCTCAGCATTGATTTTTTCGATTTGGCGAAGGACGAGTTTGCTGCTTTCTTCTCGAGCTTGCTGACCAATATGATCGTAATGGATGTTAAAGACGTAGAATTCGATTCCGTTTTGATCTGCAAATTTCCCAAAAGTTGATACCCGATTTAGGGCAGCATCCCAGCCTTTACTCGGCTTTTCGGGAGTTGGCGAAAGCCAAAAGGTACCTTGATCCAATAACTGGTACTTTTTTGAATTGTAGAGAATCGCTGAAAACTCCCCTTTGTCCTTCCCGTCATCCCTTCCTACGCCGATGTACTCGTAGTCCAAACTTTCGCTCATTTGGGTGAGCTGATGCTTAAGTGCTTCCTGTACTCCGATTAGATCGATTTGGTGGAATTTGATCAAATTTATGACATGGGGAAGGCGATCCTTCCAGAGATTCCCGACATCATTGGGATTGTCCCAACGAATGTTGAAAGTCGCTACTTGATGATTTTGGGCGAAAGCTACAGAGCTTGAAATAAAAAAGATAAGAATTAAACTGTTGAGCTGTAGTAATTTAAATCGGTTCATAGGTGAGTGGGCTAAACTAAATCTTGGAAATTGGTTTAAGTAATTAAAATTGAGTTATAATTTCATCAAATGAAATCGAGCGTGACTAAAAAGTCAAACTCTTTGATGTCCCAATATTTATAGGTACATCTAAGTTGCCTTTCGGCAGACAGATGCAAGATTCCGTGTGACAATTAAAGAACAATTCTAAAGACATGAAAACCTTTTATCCCAAAGACCTTTCCACTCAGGAATTTCACGGATTGCTTCAAGGAAGTATTGCGCCTAGGCCAATTGCGTTTGCCAGCACCATCGATAAAGCCGGAAATGTCAACCTTAGTCCATTTAGCTTTTTTAACCTCTTTAGCACTAACCCGGCTATTTTGATTTTTTCTCCCTCGAGAAGAGTTAGAGATAATACGACTAAGCATACGTTGGAAAATGTATTAGAAGTGCCTGAGGTAGTCATTCATGTAGTGCATTACGGTATGGTAGAGCAGATGTCCTTGGCTAGTACGGAGTATGGAAAAGGGGTGAGCGAATTTGAAAAGGCTGGACTTACACCAGTACCCTCTCTCGAGGTAAAGCCTCCTCGGGTAAAAGAAGCTCATATAGCTTTTGAATGCAAAGTCAATGAGGTAAAGCCACTTGGCGATCAGGGTGGAGCTGGAAATCTGGTGATTTGTGAGGTGCTTGTAGCCCATGTCAATGAACAAATATTCGATGATCATGGGGTGATCGATCCTTATAAACTCGATGCTGTGGCGCGACTAGGTGGTGATTGGTACAGCCGTGCTTCTGGAGATTCACTATTCAAAATACCAAAACCCATCCGAACGCTCGGAATCGGCGTGGATCAAATTCCCGAAGTGATTAGGCAAAGCTCGATTCTCAGTGGAAATAATCTCGGTCGCTTAGGTAATGTGGTGTCCCTTCCTGCACAGGCTAAAATCCTTGAATTTGGGAAAAGTTCTGAAATGCAGGAAATGAAAATCCGATTCCAGCACGATCAGGATTCGTGGCTTGACCATTTACATCTGCGGGCAAAAGAATACTTGGAAGCAGATGAGGTAGAAAATGCATGGATGACTCTACTTCAGAACTCATAAAAAAAGCGGCCTAGGCCGCTTTTTTGTTATTTGATAGTGATTTCCTGTGCCATTCTGGCCTGTATGCCTTGGTATGTTTTTAGCTTTTCGACTTGTTGGTAGATTTTATAATTCTCCTGCAATTCATGCTTAAGGAATCCCACTCGTACGCTTTGTCCGAAGTCATCCCTAATTGTTTTAAACCAAGGCTTTACTTCAGGATAATAAACGACTCGGTAATCATCGCCTGCTTTAATTTTACCCGCTGCGATTGCAATAGCGGTATCAAGTCCCCCGAGTACATCTACTAGTCCTCTTTCTTTGGCTTGATTTCCTGTCCAAACTCTTCCTGATGCTACTTCTTTTACTGCTTCAGAAGTCATTTTTCTACCTTCAGCAACTCGAGAAATAAAAATCTCATATCCATCTTCTACGGAGCTTTGCATGATCATTCGTTCCACTTCAGTTATTGGTCGGCCAGCATTCATGAAATCTGAAAACTCACCAGTCTTGACCACATCTGTTGTAATTCCTAGCTTATCATTCAATAGTTCCTGTACATTAAACATCATCCCGAAAATCCCAATGGATCCAGTGATGGTATTCGGTTGTGCTACTATCGTATCTGCTGGCGCAGCGATATAATATCCGCCAGATGCAGCCACTTCACCCATTGATACGATTACAGGTTTTACCTTTTGTGCTTCTGCCACTTCTCTCCAAATCACTTCAGAAGCAAGTACGGATCCTCCTGGAGAATTTATACGAAGGACAATTGCTTTGATACTCTCATTTTTTCTCGCTTCGCGGATTTCTGCAGCGAATTTCTCTGAGCTAATTACTCCATCGGCCTTTCCGCTGACGATTTCTCCTTCTGCGATAATTACTGCGATTCTATTGGAAGAAGTAATATTTTTTGATTTAGCAGAAGATGCAAGATCAGTTGCATTGATTTTTGAGATATCATCATCTTCTT
>CAWUWQ010000406.1:0-15467 GCA_963926065.1 uncultured Algoriphagus sp. | reverse complement strand
GAAGGGAAAAGCTTTTTAGTAGGACATGGAGATGGATTAGGCCCAGGAGATCGCTCCTACAAAGTGCTCAAAAAAGTCTTTACTAATCCCCTTTCCAATTGGCTTTTTAGATGGATTCATCCGGATTTAGGCATCAAGCTGGCCAAAGCCTGGTCAGGACACAGCCGGATTACCAATAGTGAGAAAGATGAAAGTCACTTTCTGGGAGATGATGAATGGTTGTGGCAATATTCAAAGGAGGTAGAAGAAAAAACACATTTTGATTATTACGTGTTTGGCCATCGACATCTGCCACTTGAGCTCCAGGTTGGCGAAAAATCAATTTATTTCAACTTGGGTGAATGGGTAAGTCAAAATAATTTTTTGCATTTTGATGGGAGCAAGCCTGTACTAATTGAATTTGAAAAATGAAGCGATTCCTCTTATTCCTTCTCATCATATACCCACTCTTCGGATTCCCCCAGCAAAACCAATTCGGAAATCCTATTGCAGAGATTGATTTAGAGTACCTTGATCTGGTTTCTTTTGATACCAAGGACAACCTATTTTTGAGTAGTACCGCGGGAGACATTTACCAATTCGACAGATTCGGCAAACAAACCAACCTCTTCTCCCCTCCTAGACAGGGAAGGCTCACTCAATTGGAAGCTGCATGGAGCGTAAATATTTTTAGCTTTTCAGCTGATCTCCAAGAATATCGGATTTTAGATCGCTTTTTAAATCCGTTGTACGAAAGTGGTTTCCTACTTGCAGATGTCAATCTAGCAAAGGCAGCAACTTTGGGAAACAATAATGTGGTTTGGGTTTGGGATGAATCAGATTTGAGTCTAAAATCTTTAGATTACCTCAGGAATTTGGTGATACAAAGCCAACCCCTTAATCTTATTGTCAACTCTAAGGATTTGGAAGTAATCGATATTAGAGAGTTTAAAAACCGCCTCTTTATGAATATTCTGAATGAAGGAATTTTCATTTTTGATAATCAGGGAAATCTTATCCGGAAAATAAAGCTCATGCTTACCGAGAAAATGTGCTTCTATAATGAGCACCTATTTTGGATTGAAAATGACTTTTTGATGAGCATGTCAATCAAATCACAGGAGGTTTTTAAAGTCGCTCAGATGGATAGACCTGCATCCACTTCCATCCAAATAGGTCAAGACCGACTAGCCCTTATTCAAAAAGATAAAATTCTGCTCTATGAATCACCGACTTGGATAAAAATGATTCGCTAAAAGCGTTCGTGAATAGCGACTTCATAAATGGTGTGGAAATTTAGGCGACTTGCTTCTGAGAGAAATCAGCTAAAAATTTGGCTATAAAAAATGGTCCGAATCTATAAACTTAAGCTAAACCCAATATCTTTTAAATTTTGCGGGGATACCTTGGTTAGTGAGATCGCCTCACTTAGGGATAGCTAGCCGAACTACCATGAGCGATGTTAATTAATTGTATTTGTGAAAAAAGCCAGAAATAAATCTCTGGCTTTTGATTTAAAATTTTAGCGTACCTGGCAGAAACTTCGCCGCCAAATCCTCATAATATGGTCTCAATTCTTTCACATTCGGAGGTACTGCCGCCTTCGAATAAAGGTCATAGGGGTTGAACTTATTCACCCATTCAAATAGCTTATGATCATCTTTATTCATCAAATGCTCATAGGAATTCTCTCGATGTTGGGAATAAAAACTATGGTAACGTAGCATCGCCAAGCCCTCTTCTGGCAAATAGTCTTTCATGATCTGATAAATGTATTCATCATGTCCCCATGACAAATGCACTTTGTCTAGACCACAATTAGGCTCATAAACTCCATACTTATTGTTGAACCGGCTATCCTTACTATCAGGATTTGCTTGAAAAAACTCAGGATAAACTATCTTATTCGAATGCTTGCACCCTACCGGAAAGGTATCTCCGACTACACACCATTGTGGCTCTCCAAAAAGGCAAAGCACTTTACCCAAATCATGAAGAAATCCAGTCAATACAAACCAATCCGGCTGCCCATCAGCTCGAATTGCTTCTGAGGTTTGGAGTAAATGTTGGGTCTGATCTAAATCAGTATCCGGATCCGAATCGTCCACAAGGGTATTTAAAAATTCTACTGCCTCCCATAGTGTCAATTCTTTTCTATCAAACTTTAGAAACTCTTTCTCCTTACCTAAAACAAAATCATAGGTTTGATTCAGGTGATTTACTCTATAAAATTCCTTTACAGTTTCCCGTTTTGGATCATCATAGTTCCTAAACTCCTCTTTTACTTTTGCAAGAGCTCCATCCTCAGGATATCTTTCTAGAAGATCTTCCTCCCAAAGCTCTTCAATTTGTTGTGGTGTAAGGTCTTTCATAAGTAGTGAATTTAAACTAATATAAAGATTTTCAATAATTTCAATATCCAAGCCAAATGTAAATCGCAATAGTTAGTACGACTAATAAAAGGCCTAAATGACGCGCGTATTTCCATGGATGTAGATCTACTGGCCCAATATCGGAAGGTTTGAATTTATTGATATTTGGATAAAAATAAGACACACCAAACATTACCAGCATATTCAAGATAAACTCAATCCCCCAGATATGTACGAAGTGGATATTTATCGGGAAAATAAAAACGGTAAGAATGTAGAATGTCAATCCAACTAACAATCCTATTTTGGCGCCCATAGCTGAGATTTTAGGCAAAAAGAGACCTGCTATGATAATCGATGCAATTGGAATAAAGAAAATACCATTGAGTTGCTGTAGTAGTTGGTAGAGGCCCTCGGGAGCACCAGCCACCAAAGGAGCTGCCATGATTGCGCAAATAGCAAGTATGATGGAGGTGAGTTTACCAATCCACACTAATTGCTTTTCCGTTGCGTCTTTTTTCAAATGCCTTTTATAGATCCCAAGGCTAAAAATCGTAGCAGTACTATTCAAAACGCTATTGAAAGTGCTTAGCACTGCACCCATCACTACGGCCGCAAAGAACCCTGTCAAACCAACAGGCAATACTTTTTTGATAAGAGCTGGATAGATTAAATCTTGATTATCATATAAACTGTCTCCGAAATAATAAAACCCAATAACTCCAGGCAAGATGATAATCAGCGGAACAAATAGCTTTAAAACACCGGTATAAAGCAAACCTTTTTGAGCTTCTGCTAGGTTCTTTGCTCCAAATGCTCTCTGAATAATAGTCTGATTCATACACCAGAAATAAAGCTGATTAATCATCAACCCGGTAAATAAGGTTTCAAAAGGTAGAACAGAATCTTTTGCTCCTATCACGTTAAATTTTTCAGGAGCAGATTTATAGACTTTGCTTAAGCCTTCCAAAATATTCCCTCCACCGATATCCCAAAGCGAAAACCCCAAGACTAAAAGACCTCCTACAAAAAGTCCAATTCCATTAATTGTATCAGAAAATGCCACCGCCTTTAATCCACCAAAAATTGCATATATAGATCCAATAACTCCAATAACAATAACTGTTAACCACAAGCCTTCTTGTTGACTGATTTCAAGGGTTTCAGAGACGTTGAAAATACTTTCAAGATTAATCGCCCCTGTATATAGCACGATGGGTAGCAAAGTCACTACAAAAGAAACAATCAAAAAAAGTGCGACCAAAGTCCTGGTCATCCGATCAAACCGGTATTCCAAATATTGAGGGATCGTCGTCAATCCCATCCGAAGGAAGCTGGGAATAAAATATAAGGCTCCTATGACCAAAGCAATGGCTGAAGTCACTTCCCAGGCAATAACGATAAAGCCATTTTTATAGGCTGAACCATTCATTCCGATCAGGTGCTCCGTAGAAATATTCGTCAAAAGCATGGAGCCAGCAATCACAACTCCTGTCAAACTCTTTCCTCCTAAAAAATATCCCTCTTGGGTATCGAGTTTATCTTTGCGAAGTTGGTACCAAGAAAAAATCGCTACAAAACCTGTAAAAGCTAAAAAGGAGATTATTGTAAGGGTCATGTTAATTGGGATAGGCTCGCAGAAAATTAATATACAGGAAATCAATAAAATATCGCGAGCCTACTTACGCAATCGTTTCCCAAATCAACAATCTTGGAAACAAAAAAGACCCTTTCCGAAGGGTCTTTTTTAATATTGACTTTTGAATATCAGATAATTTGTCCATCCAAAAAAAGTCCTAGCCCGAAGACTTGAACAAAAATATTCTTTGTATTTTTCCGCGAAACCTCGATTAGTGAACTAGTTCAACTACCCTGACTCGACAGAAAAAAAAGACTATCCGATTTTGACTAATTCTATATCGAAAATCAAATCTTTCCCTGCCAATTCATGGTTGGCATCCAAGGTGATTTTAGTCTCATCAATATCAACTACAGTTACTGGCATTGGCTGCCCGTTTCCTCCCTGTAGCTGAAGCACCATACCAAGCTCAGGCTTGATATCAGCTGGCACTTCCTTCACCGGCACTTCGATCATCATATCTTGCCGACGTTCTCCATAAGCTTCAGCCGCTAGGATCGTTACTGTTTTTTTGTCTCCGATCACCATGTCATACACAGCACTATCGAATCCTTTAATCATATTTCCATCTCCGAGAGTAAAACCTAACGGAGCTCTTGATACCGAAGAATCAAATACACTTCCATCTTCCAATTTTCCGGTGTAATGCACTTCTACTGCATCCCCTTTTTTAGCTTGCATAATATTATATTTTAGTAAAGCCTAAAGGTAAGAAAATTCTACTAGGCCGAAAAAACCGAACATAACTGTCCGATAAAACTCTAAAACCGTACAATTTCGGACACATTCGTTCAGAAATAGTCCTGAATTAGGTTAATTTAGGGTTGGCATCATTTTCCCATAGCCATAGTCAAAGAATCAACCATGGAAAATCAAGAGTTAGGCAGGATCCTCATCATCGACGACAACGAAGATTTATTATTTGCAGCAAAAATGCTATTGAAGAAACATGCCAAAGAAGTCATGATCGAGCAAGATCCAAGAAGGATTCCTTTTTTGATCAATAACAACAACTACGATGTGATTCTGCTCGATATGAATTTTCGGGAAGACACCACCTCCGGCAAAGAGGGTTTTCACTGGTTGAAACAAATCAAAGAAATCGACCCAAAGGCAGTAGTAATCTTAATCACCGCTTTTGGAGATGTGGAGATGGCTGTCCAAGCTCTCAAAGAAGGTGCGACTGACTTTATCCTTAAGCCTTGGCAAAATGAAAAACTCATTGCCACTCTTTCCTCTGCGATTAAATTGAAGGAAAGCTACAATGAAGTAGATAAGCTTCAGAAAAAGCAAAAGCAACTTCAAACTGACTTGAAGAAGCCTTACAGCGATATCATCGGGCAATCTGCTTCCATGAAAAATATTTTCTCTATAATTGATAAAGTCGCTCAGACCGATGCTAATATTTTAATCTTGGGAGAAAATGGTACGGGTAAAGAACTTATCGCACGAGCGATTCACGAGCGTTCTCTTCGTAAAGACGATATCTTCGTCGGTGTCGATATGGGTTCGATTACCGAATCCCTTTTCGAATCAGAGCTTTTTGGTCATAAACGCGGTGCATTCACCGATGCAAAAGAAGATCGTGCCGGGCGATTTGAAGTGGCAGACAATGGAACCCTATTCTTGGATGAAATCGGGAATCTCTCTATGCCTCTCCAATCCAAACTTTTGACAGTACTCCAAAAGCGGGAAGTCACACGAATCGGTACCAACAAATCAATTCCTGTAGACATTCGCCTGATCTGCGCTACCAATCTGCACGTGCATGAGATGGTAATTGAGAATACCTTCCGCCAAGATTTACTTTATCGAATTAATACTGTGGAGATATTCCTTCCACCACTTCGAGAGCGTCACGATGACATCCCTGTTTTGGCTAATCATTTTCTGAAAAGCTATGCCCAGAAATACCGCAAGAATTTCGTGGGATTTACTGCTTCTGCACTTGATTTACTTCAACGCTATGGCTGGCCAGGAAATATTCGAGAGCTTCAGCATGCCATTGAACGGGCCATCATAATGGCCGAAGCAGACCAATTGGATGCGCGTGACTTCTTCTTCCTTTCTGCAAAGCCAGCTTCTGACAAAGCTCCTCAAGCCGTTACGCTCAATCTAAACGATATGGAGCAAACGACTATTCAGCGAGCCATCGACAAAAATGGGGGAAACATTTCCAAAGCAGCCAAAGAACTCGGATTGACCCGGGCTTCACTTTATCGGAGGTTAGAAAAATATGGACTATAAAGTAGGCTTACTCGGGCGGATCGCCTTTCTCTCCGCATCACTTTTCCTTTTAGCATATACCATCTTTGACAGCTGGGGAGTTTTTATGATTTCCCTTTTACTGATTTTGGTCATTTTCCAGATTATTTATCTGATCAAATACTCTCAAAACTCCTATCAAAAAGTTAGGATCTTTCTGGATAATATCAAGCAGGACAAGTATTCTCAACTTTATCCGGTGAAGTTTGACGGGACTGAAAATGATGAGCTTCACATTGAGTTTAATGCAATTCTGGCAAAGCTCAAAGAAGATCAAGCTGAAAAAGAAGCTAATTTTCAATACTTCAGATCAGTGTTCAAGCATTTGAGTATAGGACTGATCACCTTCGGTGAAAACGGGCAAATCCAACTTCTTAATACTTCAGCAAAGCGAATTCTAAACGTGGAAAATCTCACGGAAATTGCTGAAATCAAAGGGATCAATAAAGAGCTCCACTTAGCAATCCAAAACCTCAAAACCGGAGGTAGCGAACTGATCAAAATCGCCCATCCCGATGGTATTATGCAACTCTCAGTATATGTGATCGAACTGCTGATGCGTGGGGAAAAATTCAAACTCGTCTCCCTTCAAAATATCCAATCCGAATTAGAAGAAAAGGAAATGGAAGCTTGGCAAAACCTAGTCAAGATTTTGACACACGAAATCATGAACTCCATCGCGCCGATCTCTTCGCTAGCAGGCACGATCAAAAGTGACTTGGAGTCCAAAATAGATACCCTCACCGAAATAAGTCCACAGGATTTGGAAGATTACCAAATGGGGATTTCCACAATTGAAAAACGAAGCCAAGGCCTCATCAGCTTTGTATCAGACTTCCGCTCTTTGGCTCATATTCCGGTACCAAAATTTAGCAGTATCGCCATATCCAAGCTCTTTGACCAGCTCGAAGTACTTCTAAAGCATCAACTAGATTCTGGGCAAATCAAATTAAAAAAGGAGCTAAACCCGAAAGAACTGATTCTTTTCGGAGATCAAACCCAGATTGAGCAAGTGTTGATCAACCTAACTCAGAATGCGATTCAAGCGCTAGAAGATTGCGAAGAAAAGGTGATCACACTCCGAGCCTACATCGATGAAGCGGGAAAAATCATCTTAGAAGTCAGCGATACAGGCAAAGGAATCGAAGAAGAAGCCCTGGGGAAAATCTTCATTCCATTCTTTACAACAAAGAAAAAGGGATCCGGAATCGGACTCAGCCTTTCCAAGCAGATCATGCGTCGCCACAAAGGGAATATTCAAGTTAAGTCAGAACAAGGTGAGGGAACTACTTTTAAGTTGATTTTTAATGGATAGTAAGCAGGGAGGAAAGCTAGAAGTCTTGAGGTAGAAAATTAACTATTAAAAAAGACTATTGCAGAAGCAGAAAAAAATAACAGACGGCCTATAACTCCAAAGAGAAATTAATAATCTTCTGTCAAATTTTAAAGGTCAATTAAATATTTTTACCGGATCATTTTACTATTTAATTGAAAGTATTTGATATCTCCATTTTTAAAATATGCTTTTACTTGTATTTATGTACACCTTCTCCCGGAATTAATAAATTGAATTCAAAGGGTAAATTAAGTGAGGAACCAAGCAAAACACCATCACGAAAATATTCAATTTTTTGAACTTCAATTACAGTACTTGTAGCTGTTTCCTTAATTAATACAGATGGGCTTTTAAGAGCTATACTATTATTTAAAGGGATTCTGTTGTTGGGTTTGGTGCAATTACATATTCCAATTGAATACTACTAATATCTTTATTAGCACTTAAAATCATTGTTCCTCAATAAACGACAGAGCTAGTTTAATCTACTGCTCTAGCAATTATCTGGTATTTCCCTTCTGGAATATTCGTCCATTCGAAACTGTATGGCTGCGTTTCAGAACGACCTAAATCTTCACCGATCAAAAAATATTCCACAAAAACAACTTTGTTTTCAAATTCAAGTAGTTCAACCTCAAGCCCTAAATCCCCTCCTTTTTGGACTTCTCTTTTTCTTTATGAGCTAACTTATCTAACAGTTCATTGATTCCTTTGCAAAACTTTAATTGGTGTAAAGATTGATAGCATCTTAGTTCAACTAAAAAAAATTAACTTTGCTGAAAGTTTATAATCTCCTTGTTTTAAATTGCTCCAAGTATAATCGTAAGGTGCAGAAGTCGAACTCTCAATTCTTATATTTCCTCGAAAATAATCGACCCTATTAACACGATTGCCATTTTCAGGAATTCCTACCCTAATAATGATATTTCCACCTTGTATGAAGGTATCATCCTTAATTGGATCTAAAATTTGGAAGATTATTTAAATCTTTTCCTTCCTCAGAATGGATACAGATTCTGATATTTTAAATTTGCTTTGGTCTTCGCCAATTGCTTTAGCAGTAAATGTGTTGAGTTGAAGAAGAGCTGAGCCACATAAATCCAAATGGACTGATGGCAGAAGACCCGACAAAGTGTCTTACAAAACAAACATCTTTACGGTGCTAAAGCTTTGGCCTTGGTGCTGATTCTACGCAATCTGATTTGGCAATATCAAAATGGGTTCCCAGTACTCACCCATATGCGCCTACTGAGTAGTTCCAAGCTAGTCAACTATAGTAGGCTTGGATTCTTGATGGATCAATTGCTTTTTTTATCCTTCGCTACTTATTTGGATGGCAGTACTGGCAAGTATCTTATTCGTAAGGAGGAATTCAGAGTTTCGATTTGTGGGATTGACTACTCTGTTTACACTTGGAGTTTTTACCTTTTTTCAGGCAAAAGGCTATTATGCTATTGGATTGTACCCATTGGTTTATATATGGCTGTGGGTGAGTATGTCTCTGTAAGCTCCCAAACTGACACCGAAAATGCAGATATCACACGCGAAGCTCAAGAGCTCAAAGAAATGCCTGAAATAGAACTTGATATTTTGACTCAGATTTATGAGAAAAGAGGTCTGAAAAAAGAAACAGCCGCGCAAGTGGCTAAGGAACTGACTCAGGCTGGTGCATTAGGGACTAACATTTGAGATGAATTGGGACTCAATTAAATTAGTCAAGCCAATCCCATACAAGAAGCCTTAGTCTCTGCAGCATCATTTACGTTTGGGGGGATTCTTCCTATGCTCGTGGCACTATTTGCACCAATGAACCTATGGAGTAATCCTTGTATGAATTTTCTGTTATTTCTTGGGCATTCTAGGCGCAATTGCCGCCAAAACAGGCGTCTCTAGTATTCCAAAAGCCACATCCGAATTACCATCTGGGGAACTTTGGATATGGGACTTATTGGTTTGGTTGGCTATCGTTTTGGAGTCAATATGTAGAAAAATCTCCCTTCCTTTTTGATATATTTGAGTGATTTTTGAGGGAAATTAGCCCTCAGGATAACAGTTCCATTCCTTCCTATAAGTTGAAAAATTCATCCCCCAAATTCCTCAGAAACGTCTCCAAAAGCTTTGTTGGAGTTATTTTCATTCTACTTAGTAACCCCACTTTCTCCCAAAAAAAAATCATAAATACATCACAGCAATGGATTCAGTCTTACAATGAGGCTAAGCTCACTGATCGATGGACAGTGATGCTAGATGGGGGCATCCGCTGGAAAGAGGGATTTAGTCAAAAAGCTTCCTTTATTATCCGTGGCGGAATTGGATATTCAATTTCACCTAAGGTCAGGGTAGCTGCTGGGTTTGCTCATTTAAGTATTTATGGTGAGGAGCGAGTCATCCTTCAGGAGTTTAGACCCCATCAAGAAATCAGCTATAAAACCAATCTTGGAAAAGTAAGTCTAAGTCAGCGATTCAGACTGGAAGAACAATTTTATAAGGATAAATCCAATCTTAGCCTTTTCTCGGACTTAGACTTCAATTATCGATTTCGTTATTCAGTGATGCTGGGCATCCCACTCTTTGGACTTTCGACCAAAAACCATGATCGGAAACTTATTTTAAATGTGGGAGATGAGATTTTTCTGAAAGCAGGAAAACAGATCTCTGGTCAGGTTTTTGACAGAAACCGATTTATCGTCAGTCCCACTGTGCAATGGAATAAAGAATTGAGTTTTGCATTTACTTACAACCTCCAATTTACTAGCACTATTATTCCTGAAGTATTTGTTTTAAATCGAGTTGCTTGGCTTCAGGTCAAATACAATCTGGATTTCACATCCCCTAAAGCAAACCATTAAACTGTTCATTAAAAAAAAGCCCAATTTCTGACAGAAATCGGGCTTTTTTAACTTTTCAATATAAAACCTATTTATCCTTCGGCTTATCCCGCATCATCTCCATCATGTCCACGGGAGGAGGAGTATTATCACCAAGAAGGTGCTGCACAAAGTAGTCTCCCATTTTCCAGAAGAAATACTCTACCATATCACCATAACCGTGTCGCTGACCAGGTAACATTACAAATTCAAATCGCTTTCCAGCTTTCATCAATGCATTCGCCATTCGGATAGAATTTGCAGGATGCACATTGTTATCCACGTCTCCATGGGAAATCATGAGGTGTCCCTTGAGGTTCTTGGCCAAATCAGGATTCTTCTCGACCTGATAGACAAAAGTCGTGTCTCCCTTTGGAGAAATCCGCTCTTCCACGCCATGGTGCTTCTCTGACCACCAACGGTTATAAATGTTGTTTTCGTGGTTTCCAGCACTGGAAACAGCTACTTTAAAGAAATCAGGATAGACCAACATCGCAGCAGTAGACATAAATCCGCCACCAGAGTGGCCATGTATTCCAACTTTAGATTTGTCGATATAATCATAGCGATCCGCCAATTGCTCCACGGCAGCCTTCTTATCCGCCAAACCATAATCACGAAGATCTCCATATCCGTAGGTGTGATACCACTTAGATCGGCTTGGATGTCCGCCTCGATTACCCAACGTAATGACTACAAAGCCAAACTGTGCCAAACGATCTGTACGATCCATGCTTCGCCCAAATGCCTTATTCACAGCTTCTGTTTGAGGACCTGGATAGACGTATTCGATAATTGGGTATTTTCGAGTTGAGTCAAAATCAAAAGGCTTGTACATAACGCCATACAAATCGGTGATCCCATCATCTGCTTTGAATTTGAAAGGCTCAGGGAATTGATATCCTGAAGCCATAAGTTGGCTCAAATCTGTGGTCTCAAGATCCATGATTTTGGCTCCATTTCGATCCATCAAGACCGAAACCGGAGCAGTATTCACCCGAGAATAGTTGGTCACAAAATAGTTAGCATTATCATTCATCTCCATGTCAAAGTTGAAATCTCCTGCATTCAACAAGGAGATCACTCCTCCATCCAAACTCACACTATACAAATGCTCGTAGTATGGATCTTCGCCTTTCTCTTTGCTATTAGCAGCAAAAAACAATTTTCTATTTTTGTCATCTACCCGCGCAGCACCGGCCACGTGGAATGCTCCAGAAGTCAATTGACGCTTCATCGTCCCATCTTTTCCGTAGAGGTAGAAGTGCCCCCAGCCATCACGCTGTGACCACCAGATCAACTCATTACCTCCATTCACCAATTCGATTTTCTCAAAATCGATATAGGTATTGCTTCTCTCCTCAATGACTAATTCCCGCTCATTTTTGGAAATATTCCAGCGATATACATCTACTTTTTTCAAATCTCTCGAAGTGATCGCAAAGTAAAACTCATTCAAATCTCCCAACCAAGTCGCTGGACGGAAGTCATCATCGCGAGTATTTGCTTTTGGAGTTGTAGACCAAAGGCTCACCGTTTGATCTTTGAAAGTACTAATTGGTAGATTGCTGAGCGCCTCAGTTTCAAAGGAATAATGCATCAAATCAGTTCGTGGCTGCTCTTTCTCCCCTGGCATCGCATATTTATATGTTTCAAGCGTCGGTCTTGGGTTCCGAGTATTGTGGATTACCCAAAGATCTTTGACAGTTCTAGCATCCGTTCGAGTCAAGATAAATTGCTTCGAATCTGAACTCCAAAGCACGCCAGCACGCTTTCGCTTATCCTTGTTCTTTACTTCTTCCTCATTATCATCCCCTCTACCTCCATAGCCATACTCATAATCTTTTTCTCCATTCGTGGTCAACTGATATTCCACAATAGTAGAGTCTTTCTCATCTTTCACCGCCTTGAGGAAGTTGTCCTTATCCATCCAGTAGAGATTGAATTGCTTTGCAAAAACAATCCGAGAGGAATCAGGAGCAATATCTGCCCATGACATTCGCTTGGGGTCTTTTGGAGCATCCACAATTTCCTTTAAAGTTTGATCCCCAATGGAATATCGAAACACAAATGTCCTATTCTCCATAGAGTCTTTGGCTGATTTGTCTTTGGCCTTGATCTCTGCCCAGTCGCTTTTCAAAACTTTCTCTGTTCCCTCCACCTTGAATCGAATGGCATTATCGTCTTCCAAAAATTTCACATCCTCAATTTTCAAATGCTGACCATCGTAAGCATCTTTGGTGATTTTGGTGATCTCCATAGCCAACTTATCCCGGTCAAAAAGTTTAGATTTTATCTTTCTAGAAGGATCAATCAGAATCCAGTTTTTCCCATCGCTGGTTTCATACTCGTACCAGAAGCGATCCGACTTCTTCAACCAATGTGGATTTACGCTGGTAGAAAAAACCATTTTCTTCACCTGTTCAGGAGAATAGCGGGCGGCAAGTTCATAGTTGCCTTTGTAAGTTTTTTCTTGGGCGATGGCTCCTGCAGAAAATAGGAATATTCCCAAAACGACTAATATTCTTTTCATTTTCATCTTTTTGATTTAGAATTCGAATCTATGCCATCAAGCCCAAAATCTTTGACCACTAATATAAATTTTGCCTAAAACACCTGAATTCTACTAATGTAAAGCATCAACAAACGCTCTTTTTAATCTTGAGGTAATACCCACTTCATACTCGTTAAATATTAGTTGGAATAAATAGCGATTTAATAACAACCTAAACATATTGGAGTCATCTGGTTGCCATACATTTAGATCAAAATCAAAACTGTGAAAACCCACTACAAAACCATCGTCATTTCTGACGTTCATTTGGGTACTAAAGGTTCAAAAGCCAAAGAAGTCGCCCGGTTTCTGAAACAGTTCACCTGTGAAAATCTCATCCTCAATGGAGATATTATTGATGGTTGGCAACTCAAAAAATCAGGCTCCTGGAAAAGAAAACACACCCGATTCTTCAACCGGATCCTAAAAATGATCGAACAGACTAATACCAAGGTTTTTTACTTACGTGGCAATCACGACGATTTTTTAGATCAAATCCTACCTCTTAAAATCGGAAATCTATCCATTCAAACGGATATGATCTATGAGAGTCATGGCAAAAAATATTTTGTAACACATGGTGATATCTTTGACAGCATCACTACCAATCTACGCTGGATTGCTTACCTCGGAGATTTGGGTTATACCTTTCTACTTTGGCTCAATCGGATTTTAAATCATTACCGGTATCGACGTGGATTGCCTTACTTCTCCCTTTCGCAGTATGTCAAAAACAAAGTCAAATCCGCAGTGTCATACATTGATCAATATGAAGAGGAGCTGGCTAAAATGGCGAAATCCAAAAACTGCGATGGAATCATTTGTGGTCACATTCATAAGCCAGAAAATCGCACGATCAATGGAATAGAATATCTCAATTCTGGCGATTGGGTGGAGACGCTCAGTGCACTGGCTGAAGATCATCAGGGGAATTGGCAATTGATCTACTACAATGAAGTGGACTTTAAGCCAAACAATAGTCCTAAAATAGAGCCCTTTTTCCAAGGATCAACCTTACCTGAGAATCACCCGCTTCGGGAAGTTTCTTTCGACTCTAGCAGAAATGATCTGAATCCTCCTTCGATCCGATAATTATGAAATTCTTGTTTATTGTACAGGGCGAAGGCCGTGGCCACATGACTCAGGCCATCGCTTTTTCAAAACTGCTGACGCTGCAAGGTCACGATTTGGTTGGGGTAGTTTTAGGGAAAAGTAAGCGAAGATCCGTTCCTGAATTTTTCTCGCTTCAAATCAAGGCTCCAATTCAACTTGTCAATAGCCCAAACTTTGAAGCGGATCGAGATGAAAAGAAAATCCTTTTGGGAAAGACGATTCTGGCCAATGTCAAGAAAATCGGTCTTTTCAGGAAAAGTCTTATTCAAATTCATCAGTTGGTTCAGGAAACAGCCCCTCATGTAATTTTGAATTTTTACGATTTGCTAGGTGGACTTTACAATGGGTTTTTCCGACCGAATGCCGCTTATTGGGTGATCGGACATCAGTATTTGATTTTTCATCCGACTTTCAAATTTGCTCCTTCGAAAGGATTGGAGAAATTTTGCTTCAAATTGAATACACGAATGACTGCAATCGGAGCATCTGAAAAACTTGCACTTTCATTTTATGAATTAGAGTCAACCGATCAAATCACAGTTGTGCCTCCACTGCTGAGAGAAGCCGTGAAAAGCCTCACTCCAACTCAAGGAGACTTTTTCTTAGCCTATATGGTCAATTCTGGATACGGAAAAGAGGTTGTTTCTTTTGCAAGAGCGAACCCGACTCTTCAAATTCGTGCGTACTGGGATAAAAAGGATGCTGCAGAAACGGAAAATCCGCTCCCAAATCTAAGCTTCCATCAAGTTCACGAAAAGAACTTTCTTCGAGATATGGCTGCATGCAAAGGATTAGTCAGCACCGCAGGTTTTGAATCTATATGCGAAGCGATGTATCTAGGTAAGCCAGTCATGGTAATCCCAGTCCAAGGGCAATATGAACAAGCTTGTAATGCGCTGGATACGATTCATGCTGGAGCAGGTATAACCTCGAACAACTTTGATTTCGCCAAACTTGAGCATGCCATCCAAACTCGCGAAATATCTGAGAATTCTTTCCAAGATTGGGTGAATACTTGGCCTAATACATTCCAACAAATTCTCCCAGAAACAAAAATGACTGAACCAGATTTCATTCTGACTCAGTCATTTTCTTAAAATCACAATTGTTTCAGGAAATTTTACTTTCAACTAATTAGCAAGCCTTATTCTTCCTTTCCTCCTCAGTTAAGTCTTTTGCCAGTTTGAAGTAGCTATTCAATCCTTTCTCAATTCGAACATAAGGGGCAAATGGATGCGTAGGCACCTTAGTCAACTGTTTTTCCTCGAGGGGAAGTAGCGCGTAAACCCGCTGGGTTTTCTCGTAGTATTCCATTGCTAGTTTTTGTGCCACCTCGGATTTG